>NZ_BAAAZP010000192.1:0-56895 GCF_039536965.1 Nonomuraea antimicrobica
GCTGCGCGCGGTGCCGGGCGCCGGGCACGTGACGCTGACCTGGGACCCGGTGCCCGGAGCCATCGGCTACCTGGTGCACCGCGACGGGCGCCCGGCCGTGCCGCCCGACGTGGACGTGCCCGCGGTGCCGTCCTGCCGGTTCGTGGACACCGGGCACGGGGCAGCGGCCCACCCGGCGGCTTACACGGCGGCCTACACGGCGGCCTACACGGTGGCCGCCGTCCTCACCATGGACGCCACCGGCCCCTTCTCGCCGCCGGTCGAGGCCGCGCCGCTGCCCGCCCGGGAGGGGGCCGAGGTCGCCGTACGGGTGGACGCGCGGCGGGTGACACGCGAGCTGCCGCGGCCGTGGGCGTACATGGTGGGGTCCGAGCACTTGTCCCACCTGCTCAGCACCGACGAGACCGGCGGCCGGCCCATCGGCGAGGAACTGGCGGCGGCGCTGCGCCTCGTCCACGAGGAGCTGGGCGTCCGGACGGTACGCGCGCACGCCATCCTCGGCGACGACCTCGGCGTCTACCGTGACGGCGGCCGGTACGACTTCTCCGGCGTGGACGCGGTCTACGACAAGGTCGTCTCGCTCGGCCTGCGGCCGATCGTGGAACTCGGCTACATGCCGCGCGACCTGGCCTCCGACCCGTCCAAGACCGTCTTCGAGTACGGCGCCATCATCTCGCCCCCCAAGGACTTCGAGGCGTGGGGTGACCTGGTCAGGGCGCTGGTCGAACACCTAGCCGCCCGCTACGGCCTGCGCGAGCTGATCGACCACTGGGCCTTCGAGGTCTGGAACGAGCCGAACCTGGCCGTCTTCTGGTCCGGCACGCCCGAGGAGTACTTCCTGCTCTACGACGTCACCGCCGCCGCCGTGAAGAACGTCCACCCCGACCTGCGCGTCGGCGGCCCCGCCTCGGCCGCCGACGGGTGGGTGGAGGAACTGCTCGCGCACGTCGCCGAGTCGGGCGCGGCGCTCGACTTCGTCTCCACCCACACCTACGGCAACGCGCCGCTCGACTGGCGGCCCACGCTGGCCAGGTACGGGCGGGACGTGCCCATCTGGTGGACCGAATGGGGGCCCACGCCGACCCACTTCCACGGCATCGGCGACGGGCCGTTCGGGGCGGCGTTCGCCCTGCACGGGATGAGGTCGGCCGCCGGACGGGTCGCCGCGCTGGCGCACTGGGTGGCCTCCGACCACTTCGAGGAGCTGGGCCGGCCGCCCAGGCTCTTCCACGGCGGGTTCGGGCTGCTGACCGTCGGCAACCTGCGCAAGCCGCGCTTCCACGCCCTCGCCCTGGCCGAGCGGCTGGGCGGCGCGGAGCTGGCCGCCGAGGTCACCGGCGACGCGGGCGGCGTCGAGGTGTGGGCCGCCCGGCACGACGAGGACGGCCGGATCGGCGTACTGGTCTGGAACGGCACGCTCAACAGCGCCCAGTCCGCCGGGGCCGCCGAGCTGGACCGTACGGTGACGCTCACCGTCGGCGGGCTGGACGGCACGTACACGCTCACCCACCACCGCATCGACGGCGAGCACACCAACGTGGAGGCGGCCTGGGCGGCGATGGGCGGCGGCGACTGGCCGTCCGGCGCGCAGTGGGACGAACTGCGCGCCGCCGACGGCCTGGACGCGCTCACCCCGCCCGCCACGGTCGGCGGGCCCGAGCTGACGCTGACGTTCGACCTGCCCATGCCGGGCGTCTCGTTCGTCGAGCTGACCCCGAGCTGACACTCCCTGCGCCTGCGGCGGCGGTCCCGGACCGGCGGCCCGGCGGGGGGCGGTCCTGTACGGGGAGGCGCACCGGTGAGAGCCTGTGCGCATGACCGAACCGGCCGAGGCGCTGGCCGCCCGCATCGAGCGGTTCGAACAGGTCGCGGATCCCGGCCTGATCTGGGACTCCGCGGCGCTGTCCGAGGCGGAGCAGGCGATGCGCGCGTGTGCGGGCGACCGGTCCGACGCGGCCACCTGGCGACTGATCGGCATCCTGCACCTGGCCCGCTTCCGGCTCGACCCGGGCACCACGCAGGACGCGGCGGTGGCGGGCGCCTTCTTCGCCGCCGTCGCCGTCCTGGACCCCGGACGGCTGCCGGAGAAGCTGCGCGGCCCCAGCGTGCCGCCCGGCGAGTCGGCAGAAGCCTGGGCCGGGCTGGTGGAGGAGGTGTTCCGGCACGTGGATCCGTCCGCGTACCGGCACGTCGGGCTGCTCGTGCACGCGCTGGTACGCCGCGCCATGGCACACCCGACCCCGGAGGTGGCCGACCGGCTCGGGCAGTTCCTGCTGCAGGAGTCCATGCACGCGGCCGACCCCTCCTGGGTCCCGGGCGCACTGGCGTCGCTGGGCACCGGAATGGTCCGCCTGTACGAGGCGAGCGGCGACCGGAACGTCATCGACGACGCGGTGCACGTACTCCTGCGCGCCTGCCTGTCCGCGCCGGGGTCCGCCACGGGGTCCGCCACGGGGTCCGCGCCGGGGAACGCGCCCCACCCGCCCCCGGCCGACGATCTGGTGACGGCGCTCGGGCTGGCGGTGCCCGGCGACGAGGAACTGGTCAGGGCGTACCTGGCGGCGGCGGAGCCCTCTCCCACCGCGCAGGACCGGTCGCGGGCGCTGCTGGCGCTCGTCGACCTCACCCGGGCGCGGGCCACGGCCACGTACGCGGACGGGGACCTGCTGGCGTTCATCCGGGTGGGACAGTGCGCCCTGGACTTCTGGCACGAGCGGTGGGCGCACCCGGAGGTGCTGGCACCGTACGCGGCCGGGCTGGTCGAGTGGTACGTCGTCACAGGCGACGAGCGCTCGCTGGAAGCCGGAACGGAGATGCTCGAAGCCCTCCGCGTGCCCCCCGACGAACGCACCCGAGGACTCGGGAGCGACCCCGTCGTACGCCTCGCCCTCCTCGGGGAACGCCGCCGCCACCGCTACGACGTCACCGGCGACCCCGCCGACCTGGACGCCGCCGTCACGGCCCTGCACGAGGCCGTCCGCCTCACCCCGCCCACACCCACGGTCCGTGCCGGGCAGCCCGAGGAGGCCCGGCCCTCCGGCCGGAACGGGTGCTTCGACCGGGCGGGCTTGCTGACCGACCTGGCGGACGCGCTGCTCATCCGGGCCGTCGTGACCGGAGGCGAGCCCGCCGAGCCGATCGCCGTCGCACGCGCCGCCCTGGCCGCGCACGGCGAGCACGGTCCGGACCGGGCCAGGCCCCTGCTGCTCCTCGGCCAGGCGCTCACGATCCGCCTGGTGGCCGATGACGTCGATGAGGCCGTGGCCGCGCTGCGCGAGGCCGCGTCGGCCGACGAGCGGATGGAGGTCAGGACGCGGGCGTACGGGCTGGTCTCGGACGTGCTGCTCTGGCGCGCCACACAGACGGAGGTCGAACGGCCCGCCGAGGACCTCCACGAGGCTGTGCTGTCGGCCCGGCAGGCCGTGGAGTCGGCCATGAAGACCTCGGGCGGGCAGGCGTCCGCCCAGCGCGCGTTGTGCGGTGCCCTGCTGGCCCGCTACGCGGCGCAGGGCGACCCCCGCGACCTCACCGAGGCACTTCCCCTGATCGGCGACGGCGACCCGGACCTGCTCGCCGACCTCACCACCGCCCTCGACACCCCTCCCACCCCCGGCCGCCCCGACTCCGGTGACCGCCGTGCGCCGGCCCGTCCTTCCGCGCCCGCCGACCCCGCCGCAGCGGACGAGGGGGAGCCGCCCTCCCCGGACGAGCCGTCCGCCGCGACCGGCGTCGGCGAGGCGCTCGTCCCCGTCGTGGACGAGGAGCTCGCGCGGGCCGCGACCGAGGCGGCGCTGCGCTCGCAGGACGAGGCGCTGACCCGCAAGCTGCTGCTGGTGGCCGAACGGGCGGCAGGGACGCGGGCCGGGCGCGGTGAGTTCCTGCTCGGCGTGGCGTCGCGGCTGGCGGAGGCGGGCCGGGCACGCACTGCCGAGGGCGTGCTGGAGCGGGCGGTCCAGACGTTTGAGGCGGCCGGGGCTCGTTCGCGGGCGGCGTACGCGCTGTCACGGCTGGCGGAGCTGGGAGACGTGGCTCGGGCGCTGGCGGCCCACGCCCGTTCGGCGGCCCTCCACCACGACCTGGACGACCCCCGCTCCGAGGCGTCGCAGCTCGCCCGGATGGGCCTCCTGCACCTCAGGAACGGCGACCCCGGCCAGGCGGTCGAACACCACCTGCGTGCCGTCGCCCTGTGCGAGGCCGCCGGGCTGGCCGCCGAGGAGGCCGCCCACCAGGGGCACGCGGCCGAGGCGTACCTGGCGGCGGGCGACCCCGCGGGGGCCGTCGGGTGCGCGGTCCGGTCCCGTGAGCTGTACCTGGAGCTGGGCGAGCCGGAGGCCGCCGCGCTGGCCCTGGTCCACGCCGCCAGGGCCGCGGTGGACGAGGACGACCTCACCGCGTCCGCCGAACGCATGGCCGCCTGCGCCATCGAACTGGAGGCCGCCGGGGCCTGGGAGGAGGCGTGCCGGACGCTCGACGCCCACGCGGTCGTGCTGGCCGGGCGCGGCCACCCGGGGCATGCCGCGGCCTGCGAGACCCGGCTGGTGGAGATCGTACGGCGGCGGGGACGGCGCCGCGAGCCCGCCGACGAGTGGTACCGGATCGCGCGGCGCCGCCGTGGGCGCGGCGACGTCGACGGGGCGCGCGTGGCGTTCGAGCTGGCCGAACGCGAATACGAGGCCGTCGGCCACGACGACGGTGCAGGGTCGGTGCGCTACAACCTGGGGGTCCTGGAGTACGCGGAGGGCGAGACGGAGCGGGCGCTGGAGGCGTTCGGGGCGGCGGGGGAGACGTTCGCGGGGCTGCGGGCGTCCGCGAAGGAGGCGGCGGCGCTGACCATGCGCGCCTCCTGCCTGACCGTCCTCGGCCGTCTCGACGACGCCGTGAACGACCTGGACCGCGCCCTGGAGCTGTCCGCCGAGGAGGGCGAGCTGGAGACCCTGCTCACCGCCACCCTCGGCCGGGCGACGGTGGACGTGGCGCTCGGCCGGCCGGGTCCGGCGGCGGAACGGCTGAGCGCGGCTCTGACTCTGGCCGCCGGGGACGCCTTCAAGGAGGCCGTCGTACGGGAGCGGCTGGCGGCGCTGGCCGCCCGTACCGGAGACGTGGGGGCGCAGGCGGAGGCGCTGGAGGCGGCGCTGGCAGGCTTCCGCGACTCCGGACAGCACCGGCTGGCGGCCCTCACCTCGATCAGGCTCGGCTTCACCCTGGAGGCGCGCGGGGAGTTCCGCCGCGCGCGGGCGGCGCTGGAGGAGGGGCTGACCGGCCTGGAGGCGGCCGAGGACGTACGTGCGGGCGGCGCGCCGTTCGAGATCGTCGCCGCCATGGGCGGGGACCTGGACGGGGCGGTCCTGTCCCGCCTGGCGGCCATCCAGCTCACGCTGGGGGACGTCACCCGGGGCCGCGCCGGTCTCACCCGGGCCGTGTCCCTGCTGCGGGGCGGGCGACGCCGGACGCCGGACGCGGAACACCTGGAGACCTGGCTGCGCCTGGAGGAGGCCGAGGCGTCGGGCGACCTCGGCGCGGCCCGCACCCTCGCGGAACAGACCCTCGCACGC
Organism: Nonomuraea antimicrobica; assembly: GCF_039536965.1. Taxonomy (NCBI): domain Bacteria; kingdom Bacillati; phylum Actinomycetota; class Actinomycetes; order Streptosporangiales; family Streptosporangiaceae; genus Nonomuraea; species Nonomuraea antimicrobica. Next base: position 5,553 of record NZ_BAAAZP010000192.1, read on the forward strand.
ACCGAGCAGCCCGGCCCCACGGCTTCGCGCGAGGTGATTCCGCTCGGGGGCGGCTCCGGCGGCATCGACCGGTCGTACCTGCTGGCCAAGCTGTCGGCCTACTGCCGTGACCTGGGGGACCTGCCCGCCGCCCACGCGTACGCGGGCCAGGGGCACGAGCTGCGCGACGGGCGGGTGGTCGAGCACCTGTGCAACCTCGGCGCGGCGGCCGTCGGGCTGGGGCGGGCGGAGGAGTCGGCCGGGCACCTGTCCGAGGCGGTCGAGCTGTCACGCGACTCCGAGTCCGCGCTGCCCGTCCGGCTCGTGCGCTCCCTCGGCCTGCTCGCGAACGCTCTCACGGACCTGGGGCGGTGGGGGGAGGCCGCGACGGCGTACGCGGAGGGCCTCGCCCTGGTCGACGCCCCCGTCTGGCGGGCGTTACGCGTACCGCTCCTGACCGGCCGCGCCACCCTCCACCTCAAGCTCGGACAACTGGACGAGGCCGCCGCCCGCTACCGGGAGGCCCTCGCGCTGAGCGAGGAACTGGGCCGCTCGACGGACGGGACGCCGGGGCGGCGTGGCGACCTCGCCGCCGCCTATGCCGACCTCGCCCTCGTCCACGAGCTACGCGGCGAGCCCGCCGAAGCCAGGGCGCTCGCCGAACGCGCCCTGGACCTCGAACGCGCCCACGCCCGCCCCCACGGCACGGTCCTGGCCCTGATCGCCCTCGCTCGCCTTGAGTCGGCCGCTTCCCGCTCGAAGGTGGCCGGTTCCCGCTCGGAGTCGGCCGCCTCGCGCTCGGAGTCGGTCGCTTCGCGCTCGGAGTCGGCTGGTACCCGCTCGGAGTCGGCCGGTTCTCACCGGGAGGGAACCGGCTCCCGTTCGGAGAGCGGCGCACGTCCTGAGGCGGGTGGTTCGCGGACAGAGGGCGGTGGGATCGGGCGGGCGGTGACGCGGTTGCAGGAGGCGCTGGCCCTGGCCCAGGAGACCGGCTTTCGCGCGGGGGAGGCGATCGCGCTGAGCGACCTCGGCGCTCTCGACCTCGCCACCGCCTCCTGCACCCGTGCCCAGCGGCGGCTGTCCACGGCCATCGACCTGTTGACGGACCTCGGACACGACCTGGAGCTCCGTACCGCCTGCCACCGCCGTTCCATCGCCGCCGAGTGGCTCGGCGACCTCCCGGCGGCGCTCGCCGACGCGGAACGGGCCTGCGCACTCGGGCACGAGCCCTCAAGGGACCGGGCGATCCGGCTGGCCGTGCGTTCGGCCCGTGGGATGGCGGCCTGGACCCACGCCGAGCACGCCAGACTCCGCGCCCTCACCGCCCACCTCGACGGCCCATCCGCTCGAAGCACCCCCGGCACCGGTCACAACACCTCCCAGACCGACTTCGACCGCGTTGCCGCCCGTGCCATGCCGGGCCCCGGTCGAGACCGTCCCGCGTCCTGGCTCGACCGTCCGGCGCTGCACAGCGTCCCCGCCGCGGGACTCGACCGCGTGGGCTCTCACGCCGTGCCCGCTGACCTCCTGGGCGCCGAGCGGGACGGGCTCGACACCGTCCGTACGCTCATGGCGGCCGCCCGCAACACCCGCGACCCGGAGGCGGCCGCCCGCCTCATCGGCCGGGCCCGCGCCGCCCAGGCCGACCTGGAGGCCCTCTGGCGGCGCATGGAGGCCCTGGCCCCCGACCACGTCGCGCTGCGCCTGCGTACGCCGCCCAGCCGCGCCGAACTCGACGCCCTCGTCTCGCCCCCAGAGCCCGGTGAAGGGCCGACCGGCCTGCTCGCCTTCCACCTCGCCGAGAACACACCTCCACACGACAGCACGGACACCGCCGAGCCCCCGGCCGCCTCAGGCGGTGAGACCGCGGCCGACTCCGGCGGCGAGACCGAGGCCGCTTCGGGAGGTGAGACCGTGGTCGTGCTCGCCCATCGCACCGGCTGGCCCGAGCCGCGCGCCTTCCCCACCACCGTCGGCCGCGACCTCCTGGCCGACTTCCTGCGTGCTCTGCACGGCCCTCGTCCGGACCTGCTGGACGTCGAGGCCCGCCGTCGCCGCGCCGAGCTGTGGCGCCGCCTGGCAGACTCCCTGCTCGCCGACGCCCTCGACGCGCTCGGCGACGACCTGGCCCTGCTGCATCTGATCCCGCACGCCGAGCTGTGGGAGGTCCCGCTGCACGCCCTGGCCCCTGGCGGTCGCCCGCTGATCGACCGATGCCCCGTCGCCTACGCCCCCTCCGCTGCCGTCCTGGCCCGCCTGGCCAGGCGCGCGTCCGTACGGCGGGACGGCCCGCTGGTGCTGGGCTTCGCTCAGGACGCCGCTGGGCGTCCCGTCGTCGAGGCGGAGGCAGCGGACGCGGCGGCCCTGCTCGGCACCTCGCCGCACCTGGGCGGGGAGGCCGCCTCGGCCCTCCTGCCCGGCTCGTGGGACGTGCTCCACCTCTCCTGCCAGGTCGTCCACGACGCCGCCGACCCGGGTGGCTCTGGCATCCGCCTCGCCGACGGTCTCCTCACCGCCCGCCGCCTCATGACCATGAACGTGGGCGCGGACCTCGTCGTCGTCCCCGCGCACGGGCAGCAGGCCGAGGCGGACCCCGATGCTTCGGCGGACGGCGGCTCGCGTGCCGGTGAGGGCCCGGCAGGCACGGCCTCGCCTCGTGGGGAAGACGCGGCACGCGGTGGCGCACCTGGTGGCCGGGGCGTGGCAGGCGGTGGTTCGCGTGCGGGGGAGGGGACGGCCGCGCTGGGTCACGCGTTGCTGCACGCCGGTGCCCGGTCGGCGGTGCTCACCCTCTGGCCCGTCTCAGCCGAGATCACCCGGGCCCTCATCCACGACCTCCACACCCACCTGCGCGACGGAGCGGCCCCGGCCCAGGCTCTGCGCGCCGCCGTGCTGGGGCTGCGTGAACTCTACGGCTCCACGGAGCCGGAGCTCTGGGCCGCGTTCGTGCTCACCGGCCTGCCGGGCGACTCGCCCGTCCACTTCGAGTCGGGCAGCAGCGCCACCAGCACCAGATAGCCGAAGAACCCGACCGCCAGCCCCACCGCGTAGCCGCCGAACACCTCGGGTGCGTCGAGCAGGGCCACCACCAGGCCGCCGCCCACCGGGGCGAGCACCGAGGCGAGCACCGCCGCCAGGTCTGTCAGCGGCGCGCCGGATTGCCTGCGGCGCAGCGCCCCGTACGTGATCCAGCCGATCACCAGCCCGAAGCAGATCGCGCCGAGCACCGCCATACGAGAACCTCCAAGTCACCCGCCCACCACCGCTCGCCGGGCTGTCGCGTGGCCCTGCCCGCCGGAACGATCGCCGTTCACGATCGCACGCACAGGCCCCGGCTGGCTAGGGGCGAACCCACCCGAAAAGGCCCAGAAGCGGCAGAACCGCCACGAAGCGGCGCACCAGACGGCTCAGCGGCGGCGGGAGCGCACTTGAAGCGGCTGACCGCACCGGAGCGGCTGGGCGGGGCTCAGAGGTAGGACCTGGTCGCGCTCACCAACTCGGCCGCGGCGTCGCGGGTGTCGATGTAGAGGGCGGTCTCGGGGGTGCGCTCGCGTACGTCCTGGTCGCGGATCGCGAACACGGCCGGGGACACGCCCACGTCGCCGTAACGCCCGTTGACGGCCGCGCCGATCGCCCGGCGGACGTCGCCGAGCACCTCGCGCGAGGTGTGCCCGGCACCGGAGGCGGCCAGATAGCCGAGCATCCCGGCGAAGCGCAGCTCACCCTCGGCCGCCGGGTGCTGCTCGGGCAGCACGGGACGGTCGAGCCAGAACACCTTGCCCGCCAGGAACGCCGCGTAGCCGTCGCCGTCGCCGCCCAGCACGCGCGTCGTCTCGGCGAGCAACTCCCCGAACTCGGCCAGCTCCGCCTCCGGCGGCAGGTCCGTGGTGACGAACAAAGGCACGATCAGCGAGTCGAGCATGTCACTATCCCTCCGTGAGGTGCCTCATCGTAGGATGCCGCACCGACAATCTCCGCGCTCGCCACTCCGGCCCCACCTCCGCCGCGCGGCAAAGGCCGGAATCCTGGTCGGAAGGGCCGCCCGAAGGCGGGGAATCGGTCATCGAGCGCGCGGGCCTCGACGGGCCCGGACGCAGGAGGGACAGGTCAGCGTTGCGTCCATTCGTCCTCGACGGCCGAGTGCACGATCGAGTCGCGCCACCCCTGCGGCGTGTGCAGGTGGTGGCGGATGCGTCCCTCCTCGACCATGCCCGCCGTCAGCATCGCGAGCTGGGCGGGCAGGTTGGCGGGCGAGCGGGCGCCCCAGATGCGGTGCAGCCCGAGCTGCTTGAACCCGAACGACAACAGCAGCCGGACGAGATCGGTGCCGATGCCGCGCCCCCACTGGTCGGGACGCAGCCCGAACCCGATCTCCCCGCTGTGCGGCAGGTCGGCCTCGATCCGCAGGCGGGCCACGCCGATGACGTCGGGACGTTCGGCGTCGATCACGGCCAGCACGTAGAGCAGGCGCGGTTCGGCCGCGGCGGCGGACACGGCCTCGTCGACCAGCCCGCTCACCTCGTGACGGTCACGTGGCGCGAACGGCGCGTACTGGGTGGCGGCGGGACTGCCGTAGATGGTGTGCAGCGCGTCAACGTCGGCCTCCGTGACATCACGGAGGCCGAGTCGCTCGCCCTTGCAGACCACGCGGCGCATGCGGAGAAGGTAACGCGAGTGTCGTGATCTTTACAAGCCCTTGTCAAGTGGCGAGTTGACTGCCGTAAGCTCGCGCGACAAGTTCGGCGACGGCGCTGTGCGAGCCGAGGGGTTCCGCGTGGCCGGCGTCGATCGCCGCGGCGGCCTGCTGGACGATGCCGGCCGGCGCCTCGTGGCCGATCAGGCAGGGCGCGACGGCCAGCCGTTCGGCCCCGGCGGCGCGCAGGCGCTGGGCGGCGACGGTGACGCCGGGCTCGCTGTCCAGCGACGCGGACACGACCGGCAGCGTGAGCCGGGAGGCCAGGAGCACGGCGGTGGCCTGCACCCCGTGCACCGCGCGGTCACCACCCACAGTGGCGAGGATGACGGCGTCGACGGGGCTGGAGACGTTCAGCAGGCGGACGCGGTCGGCCCTGGCCAGCCCGCGCTCGGCCAGCCGGATGTGCAGGGCCTCGGCCAGCAGCGGGTGCGGACCGAGCGCGTCGGTCACGACGGCCCCGGAGCCCGCGGCGGCGACGGCCTTGCCGATCTCCGCGAGGACGAGGGGATCGTCCCAGGTGAGCAGCGGGACGACGATGGCGTCCCGGCCGGAGGGCAGGGAGTCTGCCAGGTCGCTCACGCTCGTCAGGCGCACCTCGATCTGCGGGTTGTCGACGCGTACGACGGCCGCGATCTCCTCGGCCACGCCGGCGGTGTCGCCGGGGGTGACGAGCACGAGCACAGGGGCGTCGGGCGGCAAGGACGTGGGCACGGGCCGACGGTGCCGACCGCCGCCCGGCCTTGGGGAACGTTCTCGTACAGGCAGGCTCACAGGCGCGCAGTTTATGCCGATTCGGGGACGCTTGTTCCGGGAATCGATGGCGATTGCATCACAACGCCGACTGTGTGATGGAGATCACATGAAGACTCCCCGAAATGTTGATTTATCCGCACAAATCGGAAAACTAGCGGCGACAAGGACCACCTCAGCCCGGCCCGGCTCGCGCCGGGTGTGCCCACGGCCGAGCCGGTGATTGGTCCAGCGGACCGCCCGTGTCCGCTGCCCTCGTCAACGCGGCCAGGAACGGCCTCGGGGCCGTCGGCATCCTGATCCCCCTGGTGGCCGCCACCGGGGCGAAGACCTGCTCCAGGTTCGCCCGGAAGCAGAATGCTCGGCAGATGTAACCCTTTTTCCGGTTCTTACCAAGAGGGGGCGAATCGACGAAGGGAGCACGACCGGTGCGTCGTAAACAGGCGAAGATCGCCACAGATCCTGTGGCCTTCGAGGCCTTCTACCGGCGGCATGTCGATGCGGTCACCCGTTTCCTCGCCCGCCGGGTCGACGACCCGCACACCGTCGCCGATCTGGTGGCCGAGGTGTTCGTGGCGGTGCTCGACTCGGCCCACACCTACCGGGCCGAGCAGGGGGCCGAGATCGCCTGGCTGTACGGCGTGGCCCGCAGGACGCTCTCCGCCGAGCGGCGCAGGGCGTACAAGCAGTACCAGTTGACGGGCCGGGTGAGCGGGCGACGCACGCTGGACGCCGACGACATCGCCGAGCTGGAGGAACGCGTCGACGCGGAGCGGCACGCCAGACAGGCGTTCACGGCCATGGCCGAGCTGCCGGAAGGGGAGCGCGCGGTACTGGAGCTGGTCGTCATCGACCAGCTCACGGTCACGGAGGCCGCGCTCGCCCTCGGCATCCGGCAGGGCGCCGCCAAGGTGCGCCTGCACCGCGCCCGCCAGAAGCTTCGGAACCTGCCCTTCGTCATGAATGGAGCACCAGGATGAACTACAAGGAGCAACTGCTGATGGAACTCAAGGCTGAGATCACCGACCGCGTCGAGCGGCGGCGCGGCATCACCCGCCGGCTGTACGCGGGGGGCGCGGTGGCTCTGGTCGCCGCGACGGCGGCGATCGCCGTTCCCCTGCTCACGGGCACGGACAAGCCCGCGTACGCCGTGAGCACGAAGGCCGACGGCACGGTCAGGGTCGAGATCAACGAGTTCGAAGAGGCCGACCGGCTCGAAGCGGACCTGGCCAAGGCGGGCGTCAAGGCCGACATCAGCTATGTCCCGGCCGGTAAGCAGTGCGAGGTGGGCAGGGGTAAGGCGATCGGCCAGGCGCTGGCCGGCCAGCCGCGCGACGCCGCTGTCTGGATGAGCGACGGCGGGGTGGACATCGACCCCCGGCATATCGGCGCGGACCAGACACTCGTGCTGGAGTTCGCCGGGCACGTCCAGGAGACGGCCGAGGCGAAGGAGAGCCGGGTGCTGTGGCGGCTGACGGGGCAGTTGGTCACCGGCCCGGTCGCGCCGTGCACGGTGATCGACGACCCGTCGTGGAAGGGCGACGCCGGGAGCTGATCCCAGCCGGCCCGCCGAACGCGAGCCGAACCGCTCCGAACCGGCGGCACGGACCGGGCGTGGGCTGACATGTGTCACATCGTCCGCGCTGACCTATGGCACTTCAGCCGGTTCCGGGTCGTCGGTCAGGGTGGTGGCCATGCGAACAGCAGTGGAACTCAAGGACGTGAGCAAACGGTACGGCGGCACCGTCGCCCTCGACGCCGTCGATCTGGACGTCGGGCAAGGGGAGACCGTCGCCGTTCTGGGGCCGAACGGCGCAGGCAAGACCACGTTGTTGTCGATCGCCCTCGGGCTCCTCGACCCCGGCTCCGGAGCGGTCAGGGTCTTCGGCCGCACACCCGTGGAGGCGCTGCACGCCGGCGGGGTGGGCGTGCTCCTGCAGGACTCCGGGCTGCTGGAGGACGCGCGGGTGGCGGAACTGGTCGCGGCGGTCGCCGGGATGTACCCGCGTCCGCTTCCCGTCGAGGCGGCGATGCGGGCAGCGGGGGTGGCCGAACTCGCCACCCGCCGGGTCGGCCGGTTGTCCGGGGGCCAGCAGCAGCGCGTACGGTTCGCTCTGGCGCTGGTCGGCGACCCGAAGCTGCTGGTGCTCGACGAGCCCACCGTGGGCCTGGACGTCGAGAGCCGCCGAGCCCTGTGGCAGGAGGTACGCGCCCGCACGGCCCAGGGCAGCACGGTGATCTTCGCCACCCACTACCTGACCGAGGCCGACGACTACGCGGACCGGGTCGTCCTGCTCGCCGGTGGGAAGATCATCGCCGACGGGCCGGTGAACACCATCAAATCCCTGGTCGGCGGCACGGAGGTGCGTTTCGTCTTCGAGGGCGCGGACGCGAGCGGATTCGAGACGCTGCCGGGCGTGCGGCAGGTGCGGATCGAGGGGCGGGCCGTCGCGCTGCACACGGGTGACTCCGACGCCACGCTTCGTGCCCTGTTCGCGGCGTTCGACGACGTCAGGGAGGTACACACGATGAGCACCGATCTGGAGAGCGCCGTCGTGAGCCTGGCGGGAGGAGCGGGACGATGAGGTCGTACCTGGGGCTCGAACTGCGCCGCGCCTTCCGCAACCCGGCCGGCATGATCCTGCTGACCGGCTTCCCGCTGGCGCTCTACCTGCTGTGGACCAAGGTGCTCAACGTGGTGCCGCAGGGGCAGCGTGGCGACTTCGCCGCCTACTCCATGGTCTCCATGGCCACGTACGGTGCGATGGGGGGCGCGTTGTTCATCGGGGGCGCCATCGCGCTGGAGCGGAGCAAGGGCTGGTCGCGGCAGCTCGCGGTGACGCCGCTGCCGCCGCACGGCTACGTGGTGGCCAAGCTGGTCAGCGGGATGACGGGAGTGCTGCCGAGCATCCTCGTCGTGCTGGCCGCCGGCGCGGTGCTGGGCGGGGTGCGCCTGCCGCTGTGGACGTGGCCGGCGCTGGTGGTGCTGATCTGGCTGGGCGTCGTGCCCTTCGCCGCGCTGGGCATCGCGTTCGGCTACACGCTGCGCGGGCAGGCGGCGAACCTGGCCATGATGGGCGTCTTCTTCGGGCTGTCCGTCCTGGGCGGACTCTGGCTGCCGGTGCAGGCGATGCCCGAGGGGATGCGCGCGCTGGCGGAGTACAGTCCCGCCTACCAGGCCGGATCGCTCGGCTGGCGGGCGTTGGACGGGCAGTGGCCGACCGGGACCGGCGTGGGTGTGCTGGCGGCCTGGACCCTGCTGTTCGCAGCGCTGGGCGCGTGGCGTTACCGTCGGGCCTTGTGACGGTGAGGACGGTGCCGGCGGTGCTGGATCACGGCCGGGCCCGCGCCAGGGCCCGGGCGGGGTCCGCCGCGTGGCTGCTGCTCCTGTGCTGGCCGCTGTGGTCGCTGCTCACCGCGGACCCTGGGCTCGTAAGAGTGGCGTGGGCGCTCGGGGGCGTGGCGCTGCTGGCGGTCTGCTGGTTGATGATCACCTGGCGGCTGTTCAGCGGCCGGGGAGGCAGCCCGCGGCCGTGGGCTCTGGCCGGGTTGCTCGGCGCGACCCTGGCCCTGTTCCCCGTCCTGGGACTGCCGTGGGCGTACGTCTGCTTCGTGCTGGTCGTCTCCGCCCTCGCGGCCACCTTGCGGCCGGCCGGATTCGTCGCGGCGGCGGTGGTGACGGCGGTCGTGGAGGTGGTCGTCCTGTGGGCCCTGGGGGCGTCGTTCGCCGGGATCTGGTGGGTGCCGCTCGTGATCGCGGTGCAGGCGGTGGTGGCGCAGAGCCTGAAACAGATGGGGGTGCTGGTGATGCGGCTGGAGGCGGCCCGCGCCGAGGTCGCGCAGATGGCCGTCGAGAACGAACGGCTGCGCTTCGCCCGGGACCTGCATGACATTCTCGGCCACACGCTCACGTCGATCACCATCAGGAGTCAGCTCGCGGCGCGGCTGGCCCGTACCGACCCGGACCGCGCCGCCCGGGAGATGACCGACGTGGAACACGCCGCCCGCCAGGCCCTCGACGAGGTGCGCCACGCGGTCACCGGCTACCGCGCCCCCGCCTTGTCGGAGGAGCTCGACAAGGCCGCCCGCGGTCTGCGCTCCGCCGGGATCGAGCTGGACGTCTCACCCGCCGAGGGGCCCATTCCCGCCTCCGCCGAGATCCTGCTCGCCTGGGCCGTACGGGAGGCGGTGACCAACGTGCTGCGCCACAGCCGGGCCCGGCACTGCCGGATCGTCCTGAGCGTCGACGACTCGGCCGCGGGCCTGGAGGTCCGCGACGACGGTACGCCGACGGGCGAGGGGCCCGGCGCGACGCGGACGGGGCACGGGCTCACCGGGCTGGCCGAGCGGGTCGCGGAGGCCGGTGGACGGCTGGAGGCGGGCCCGTCGCCCGGCGGGGGATACCGGCTGTGCGTGCGCGTGCCGGTGGAGGCGTCGTGATCCGCGTGCTGATCGCCGACGACCAGGACCTGGTCAGGGGCGGCCTGGCGGCGCTCCTCGCCCTGGAGGACGGCATCGAGGTGGTGGCCGAGGTCGGGCGTGGAGACCTGGTCGAGTCCGCGGTGGCGGAGCACGACCCCGACGTGGTGCTGCTCGACATCGAGATGCCCGGACTGTCGGGTCTGGAGGTCGCCGAACGACTCCGCGACCACCGGGTGATCATCGTGACCACGTTCGGCAGGCCCGGCTATCTCAGCAGGGCGCTGAAGGCCGGGGTGGCGGGTTTCGTGGTGAAGGACGCCCCGGTCACCGAGCTGACGGCCGCCGTACGGCGGGTCATGACCGGCGAACGGGTGATCGACCCGAGGCTGGCGGTGAGCGCTCTGACCATGGGCCCCAGCCCGCTCACCCAGCGAGAGGCCGAGGTGCTGCGCGTGGCCGCCGACGGCAGCACCGTGGCGGACATCGCCCGCAGGCTGTTCCTCACGGAGGGCACCGTCCGCAACTACCTGTCCTCCGCCATCGGCAAGACGGGAGCCCGCAACCGGGTCGAGGCCGCTCGCGTGGCCGAGTCCCGCGGCTGGCTCTGAGCCGGGTCCCGCGCCCGGCTCTGACCGGCGGGCGAACCCGCCCACGACCTCAAGACGACCTGGCCGGAAAATGCGTTGCCGTAGGTCCACTCAAAACGTATTGTTCTGCACTCGTGATCGCAGTGGTGGAGCGAGTTCTGCCTGCCCGGCTGGGGACAGGTTTTCGGTGGTTGCTGGCCTCGAGCTGGCTGACGAATCTCGGTGACGGGATCGCGGCCGCCGCGGGCCCGCTGCTGATCGCGACCTTGACCCGCGATCCGCTGATGATCTCGCTGTCGGCCCTGGTGAGCTGGGCCCCGCCGCTGGTGTTCAGCCTGTACGCGGGTGTGCTCTCGGACCGGTACGACCGGCGCAGGATCGTGCTCGTCGCGAACGCGGTGCGGGCCCTGGTGCTGGCGGCGCTCGTCGCGCTCATGGCGACCGGCACCGTGACCGTCGCGCTGGCGCTGGTGGCGCTCACGCTCCGGTCCGTGGCCGAAGTGTTCGCCGACAGCGCGACGGCCACGCTGACGCCCATGATGGTCGGCAAGGACGATCTCGTCGTCGCCAACGCCCGCCTGGGCACGGGTTTCATCACGCTCAACCAGCTCGCCGGGCCGCCGATCGGCGCGGCACTGTTCGGCCTGGGCCTGAGCTGGCCGTTCGCGGCCCAACTGCTCCTGGTGATGGCGGGGATCATCCTGGTCTCCCGGATCACGTTGCCTCCGGACGGCCGGCAGGCCGACGATCCCAGGCCCGGCACCGTACGAGAACTCATCGCCGGGCTCACCTGGACGATCCGGCACGCGGCGGTCCGCACGCTGGCGCTCACCATCCTGATCTTCAACTTCACGTTCGGCGCGGCCTGGTCGGTCCTCGTCCTCTACACCCAGGAGCAACTCGGCCTCGGCGCCATCGGCTTCGGCCTGATGACCACCATCGGCGGCATCGGCGGCTTGATCGGCACGGGCCTGTACGGAGCCATCACCCGCAGAGTGAGCCTCGGAGCCCTGATGCGGATCGGGCTCATCATCGAAACGCTCACCCACCTGGGCCTGGCACTCACCCATTCGCCGTGGGTCGCAGGGGGCATCTTCCTGGTCTTCGGCGCGCACGCGTTCATCTGGGGCACGACCTCGGTCACCGTCCGCCAGCGCGCGGTCCCGCGCGAACTCCAGGGCCGGGTGGGCAGCGTCAACACCATCTGCGTCTACGCCGGTCTGGTCGTCGGCTCGTTGATCGGCGGTGTGCTGGCCTCCCGGTTCGGCGTCGCGGCGCCGTTCTGGTTCGCCTTCGCCGGCTCCGCGGTGTTCGTCGTGCTGCTGTGGCGGCAGCTCATGCTCATCGCCCACGACGACTGAGATCGGGGCCGGCACCTGTCGAGGGATTCGGCGACGCGCTGGAAGCCGTAGGGGATCGTTGTCTAACGTGCGGGTACGACCACCGACTGCGGGTTGCCGGGGGCGTACACGGTGATGCCCTGGGGCAGCGACTTCAGTTTCTCGATCTCCGCGCACGCCGGGCACGTGTCGTAGCCGTCCTGGCGGGCCCGGTTCGCCTCCGCCTCCGCCTTGGCCTGGGACACCTTCGCCTGGGCCTCCGAGACGGCGGCCGAGGCGGCCAGCGAACGGTCCACGGCCTTCTGCACCTCGCCGGGCAGCGTCACCTTCACCAGCGTGAACCGCAGCCCGGTGAGGAACTCTCCGCCCAGCGTGACGGGCAGGTCGCGGGCCAGCGTGGCGTTGACCGCGTTCTGCACCTTGGCGATGCTGGCGTTGCTGTCCTGCGGCTTGAGCGTCGAACTCTCCAGCAGCGAGCAGGACGGCACCAGCTCGGCGCAGCGCATGGCCCCGATCTGCCCGCGCAGCGCGTTGTCCACCACGGGACGGACGGCCTGGCCGAAGAAGGCGCTCCAGCCGTCGTCCCCGTCCCAGGGGTAGAGCGAGCGGTCGTCCTGCGCGCGGAACGTCCGGGTGCCGTACTTGTCGTCGAACTTCTTCAGCGTCCCGTGGTCCAGGTTGAGGGTGAAGTAGAGGGTGCCCTCGATGCCGAGGTTGACCCCGTCGCTGCTGGGCACGGTCACCACGTCCACGCCGAGGGTGGTGGCCCGCTTGGCGTCGGCGGTGATCGTGTAGAAGCGCTGCTGCGCCGGGTAGGGGTGGACGGACGACCACATCCCCGTCCAGGTGAGCCCGGAGCCGGGGTCGATCACCTGGCGTACCTTGTTGTCGTCGAGCGGTCCGCCGTCGCGTACGACGGCCACCTCGCCACCGCTGGTGCTCTTCATGCCCCCCAGGCCCCCGATGAGCAGGGGGATCGCGACGAGAGCGGCGACTACGGCCAGGGCGATTCGCATGTGGTCCCCTTTCCGCGCGGGCGGCGTCGGCAGCCGCCGCCCGCGACTTCCGCGGCATTCCTGTGACGTCAGACGAACGAGCAGGTGGAGGGGCAGGCGGTCAGGCGAACGGCCCGACCGGCGGCGATTTCGGGGAACCCCCGGACGCGGCCTGGGACGCGGCTTCCGGCCCATTCGTGGACGCGGTCGCGGACGCGGTCTCGGGTGCTGCCTCGGCGAGGTCGAGATCGCGGGTCTCCGGCGCGATGGCCAGGCCCACGGTCGTGATCGCCAGAGCGGCGACGACGTAGATCGAGACCGCGACCGTCGTCCGGTAGCTCTCGAAGAGCTGGAGCGCGATGATCGGGGCGAGTGCGCCGCCGACGATTCCGGCGACCTGGTAGCCCATGGACGCGCCGCTGTACCGCAGGCGCGTGCTGAACAACTCGGCGATGAACGCGGCCTGCGGGCCGTACATGAGGGCGTGGGTGACCAGCGCCACCACGGCGGCCAGCGCGATGAGCGGGAACGACTTCGTGTCGAGCAGCGGGAAGAACGCGAACACCCACACCGCCGCGGCCACCACGCCCGCGAGATAGACCGGGCGGCGGCCGTACCGGTCGGACAGGGCGCCCGCGGCCGGGATGAGCGCGAGCTGCAGGGCCGAGCCGATGAGCACCGCGTTCAGCGCGTACGAACGCGGCAGCTCCAGCACCCCGGTGAGGTAGACGATGATGTACGCGGTGAAGGTGTAGAACGCGACGTCCACCCCGATCCGCGCGGTGAAGGCCGACAGCAGCGCCCGCGGATGCGTGCGCAGCACCTCGACCAGCGGCATCCTGGCCTTGGCGCCGCGCTGCTGGACCTCGGCGAACAACGGCGACTCGGTGATCTTCACCCGGACCCACAGGCCCACGAACACCAGCACGCCCGACAGCAGGAAGGGCACCCGCCAGCCCCACGACAGGAACGCCTCGTCGGACATGGCGAAGGACATCACGGTCAGCAGGCCGGTGGCCAGTACGTAGCCCGCGGGCACGCCGACCTGCGGCCAGCTCGCGTTGAAGCCGCGACGGCGGCCGTCCCCGTGCTCCAGCGACATGATCACCGCGCCGCCCCACTCGCCGCCGAGCCCCAGTCCCTGGACGAACCTGAGCACCGCCAGCAGCAGCGGGGCCAGCACGCCCACGCTCGCGTAGCCGGGCAGCAACCCGATGAGGAACGTCGAGACGCCCATCACCAGCAGCGTGACCACCAGCACGGTCTTGCGGCCCACCCGGTCGCCGAAGTGGCCGAACACGACGCCGCCGAGCGGCCGGGCGACGAACGCCACGGCGTTGGTGGTCAGCGAGGCCAGGGTCGCGGTGAACGGGTCGAGGGAGGGGAAGAACAACTTCGGGAAGACCAGGGTCGCCGCGGTGGTGTAGAGGAAGAAGTCGTACCACTCCAGCGACGTGCCGATCAGGCTGGCGAGGATCACCCGCCGGGTCTGTTGCGTGGAGCCTGCCATCCTTTGCTCCTTGAGTTGAGGGGGGATACTCATTCAACGTAAGGATCGTTGAACAATTCGACAAGAGGTTTGCTCCATGATTCCCTGTTAAATGTGGATGACGTGGTTGCTGATCTCTCCCAGGACCGCCCCCGTCTGGGACGCAGCAGCACTGCGGAGCGGGTGGCCGACATTCTGCGCGAGCGCATCAGCGAGGGCTTCTTCCAGCCCGGCCAGCGGTTGTCGGAGGAGGCCATCTCCGAGGCGCTGGGCGTGTCGCGCAACACGTTGCGCGAGTCGTTCCGGCTGCTCGGGCACGAGCGGCTGCTCGACCATCGGCTCAACCGGGGGGTCTTCGTCCGGCTCCCGTCCGTGGAGGACGTGTCCGACCTCTACCGCGTACGCCGCGTGCTCGAAGGGGCGGCCGTGCGGCGCACGCCGTCGGAGCGGGCGCTGACGCTGATCAGGGAGGCGGTGCGCGACGCCGAGCGCGCCGCGGAGCAGGACGACTGGCAGGGGGTCGGCACCGCCAACATCCGCTTCCACCAGGCGCTGGTGTCGGTCAACGAGAGCCCCAGGATCGACGAGGCCATGCGGCAGCTCTTCGCCGAGCTGCGCCTCGTCTTCCAGGTGATGGAGAACCCGCGCGCCTTTCACGAGCCGTTCGTCGACCGCAACCGCAGGCTGCTGGGCCTGATCGAGTCGGGCCGTACCGGCGAGGCCGCCGCCGATCTCGACGACTACCTCGACCATGCCGAGCGGTTGCTGATCCGCGCCTACGAGCCGAACCGCTAACGTTTCGGCCATGGACCGGACCTTCACCGTGGACGAGGCCCGCGCGTTGCTGCCCTCCGTCATCGAGGAGGCGGCGGTGGTGATCGCCGCCCGCGCCGACCTGGCCGAGCTCGATTTCGCGCGGCGCTCCGGCGGCAGGTCGGAGCGGGGCGGCCTGCCCGAGATCAAGGGGCTGCAGGCCCGCATCGAGGACGTCCTGAGCGGGTGGAGCGGCCGCGGCATCGAGGTCAAGGGCATCGCGCCGGTCCTCGTCGACTTCCCCGCGGTGCTCGACGGGGTGTCGGTCCGGCTGTGCTGGATCGAGGGGGAGTCGGAACTCGCCTGGTACCACCGTACGGAGCTGGGGTTCGCCGGTCGCCGACGGCTGTGATCGCACGACGGGCGCGGTGCGCCCTTGACACGGCCACGTCACGCCCTGTATTCAACTTATAGGTTGATAAACCAGGAGGTTGAATACAGTGCTTCTCAAGGACAAGACCGCCGTCGTCTACGGGGCCGGTGGCGCGATCGGCGGCGCGGTCTCCCGAGCCTTCGCCCGTGAGGGAGCCCGCGTCTTCCTGGCCGGTCGTACCAAGGACCGGCTCGACGAGGTCGCCGCGGACATCCGCGCCGCCGGTGGCGAGGCCGAGACCGCCACGGTCGACGCGCTCGACGAGGCCCAGGTCGACGCGTTCACCGCCGACGTGGCCGGGCGGGCGGGCGGCATCGACGTCTCCTTCAACGTCATCGGCGTCCAGGACGTGCAGAAACCGCTCGACCAGCTCTCGGTGGCGGAGTTCCTGCGGCCGATCGAGGTGGCCACGCGCACGCAGTTCCTGACCGGCCGGGCCGCGATCAGGCACATGGTCCCGCGCGGGTCCGGCGTGATCCTCATGTTCGGCGGCGGCGGCCCGCAGACCCTGCCGGGCCTGGGCGGGTTCAAGGTGGCGCTGGACGCGATGGAGGGCATGCGGCGACAGTTCGCGTGCGAGGCCAGCCCGTACGGCGTGCGCGTCGTGACCATGGTGACGGGCGGCATCCCGGAGGCCATCCCCGACAGCGAGCCCCACAAGGCCGAGATCGCCGCCGAGCTCGACCGGTCGGGCCTGCTCGGGTACGCCGCGACGCTGGCCGACGTGGGCGCCGTGGCCGCGTTCACCGCCTCCGACCTGGCCAGGTCCATGACCTCGGCGACCGTGAACCTCTCCTGCGGCGCCATCGTCGACCACTAAGGTGAGCGAGCGCGTACCCGACAGGGAGATCACTCCGGATGCCCGACGACCAGCTCAGCCTCACCTTCGCCGCCCTGGCCGACCCGACGCGGCGGGCGATCCTCGCGCGGCTGGCCGACGGCGAGGCGACGGTCAACGAGCTGGCCGAGCCGTTCGAGATGAGCCTCCAGGCGGTCTCCAAGCACCTCAAGGTGCTGGAACGGGCGGGGCTGATCAGCAGGGGACGTGACGCGCAGTGGCGGCCGTGCCGCCTTGAGGCGGCCCCGCTGGAGACGGCCTCGGAGTGGATCGACCGTTACCGTGACCGCTGGAGCGACCGGTTCGACCGCCTGGAGCGGGAGATCGAGCGGATCCGGCACGGGCAGGAAGGGCAAGAGCATGGCTGACATCACCGAATTCGTCGTCGAACCCGGGCGGCAGGACATCGTCATGATCCGGGCTTTCGACGCGCCACCCGAGGTGGTGTTCCGCGTGGTCACCGACCCGGAGCTGATCCCCCGGTGGTGGGGGCCGCACTCCCTCGCCACCAGGGTCGACCGCATGGAGGTCGAGGTGGGCGGCCGATGGCGCTTCGTGAACGTGGACGAACGGGGCAGGGAGTTCTTCTTCAGCGGCGTCTACCACGCGGTCGTCCCCTCGGAGCGGTACGTACGGACGTGGGAGTTCGAGGGCATGCCCGGTGACGTGGCGCTGGAGACGGTCACCCTGACGGCGGCGGACGGCGGCACCCGCTACGTCGCCCACTCCGTGCATCCGTCGGTCGAGGCGCGTGACGCGATCATCCGGGGCGGCGGGCCGAGGGGCGGCAGGGAGTCGATGGACCGGCTGGCCGCGCTCCTGGCCGACCTGTGAGCAACGGCCCCGGAGCCTCGGGCCTCAGGCGGCGCTGGTGATGACCGCGAACCGCGCCCCGAACGGGTCGGCGAGGAAGGCCATCCGCCCCACGCCCTCCATCGTCGTCGCCGGGGCCCGTGTCGTGCCGCCGAGCTGCCGCGCCTGTGCCTCCGCCGCGTCGCAGTCGGGCACCTCGAAGTACGGCAGCCAGTGCGCGCGATCGCCCTCCTGTAGCTGGGCGATGCCGGCCATGGCCGACGACTCGCCGCCTCCGGCGGGGGAGATCACCGGATAGGAGAGGCCGCCCATCGGCAGGTCCTCGATCTGCCAGTCGAACACCGCCTGGTAGAAGGCCCGGATGCCGTCGGGGTCGGGGGAGTGCAGCTCGACCCAGCCGAGCGAGCCCGCATCGGTGACCAGCCCGAGCCCCTTGGTCGCGCCCGGCTGCCAGACGGCGAACGCCGCCCCCGCCGGATCGGCGAACACCGCCATCCCGCCCTGCCCCTCGATCTCCACCGGCGCGGCCAGGACGGTGCCGCCCGCCTGCTCGACCGTCTTGGCGGCGGCACCCGCGTCGGCCGCCTGGAAGTACGTCAGCCACGCGGGCGTCCCTCGGCCCGGTGTCTCGCGGCTGATCCCGGCGACGGTCTTCCCGTCGACCTGGCAGAAGCGGTAGTCGAAGTGCGCCGGTCCCAGCGAGAAGGACCGCCAGCCGAACAGGCCCGTGTAGAAGGCGGTCGCGGCGTCCAGGTCGGGGCTGCTGACGTCGAGCCAGCACGGGGCGCCAGGGAGGTAGTCGGTGGTGAGCATGGCCTGCTCCTTCGCGTGACGAAGCGGTGGGTGGCCGCTCGCCTCTGGTGCGCTCGGAGGGGCGACGCCACTCGTATCCGGCGCCTCCCAGCCTGACACGGTGCGCCGCGCGAGTACGGCATTAGACGTAAATCATCTGAATCACCCAAGCCGAACACCTGTTTGAAGCATCGTCTACACTCGACACCATGACAGCCGCGTTCCAAGCCTCTTTGCTCGGCCTCGACGAGGAGGTCGGGCTGCGGCCGCTCGCCGGGGCCGTCCGCAGGGCCGACCTCGGCCGGGGCGCCTGGATCGAGCTGCGGCCGGGCTGGCTGGCCGGGGCCGACACCCTGTTCGAACGCCTGGCGGAGCGGGTGCCCTGGCGGGCGGAGCGGCGGCACATGTACGACAAGGTCGTCGACGTGCCCCGCCTGCTGAAGTTCTACGACGAGCACGACCCGCTGCCCGATCCGGTGCTCGGCGACGCCAGGCGCGCGCTCGACGCCCACTACGGGCGGGAGCTGGGCGAGCCGTTCCGTACGGCGGGGCTCTGCTTCTACCGCGACGGCCGCGACAGCGTGGCCTGGCACGGCGACACGATCGGGCGCGGCAGCACGGAAGACACGATGGTCGCGATCATCTCCGTCGGCAGCCCCCGCCCGCTCCTGCTCCGCCCCCGGGGCGGCGGCCCCTCGATCCGCCACGACCTGGGCCACGGCGACCTCATCGTGATGGGCGGGAGCTGCCAGCGCACCTGGGAGCACGCGATCCCGAAGACCTCCCGCCCGGCGGGGCCCCGCATCAGCATCCAGTTCCGCCCCCGCGGCGTCCGCTGACCCTGCCCCGCACTCCTACTGAGGGTGCGCGTCTCACGGCGCTCAAAAGTCGCCGGCCGCCCGTATCGCCGGCTGCACGCGTTCGCGATGGGCCGCTCGGGCTCGGAACAGTCCCTTGATGACGTCTGCACGAGATCGCCTGTTCCTCTATCGTTCTGCCTCGCGGGAAGGTCGCCGAAGAGGAGGGCTCTGTGGTCGATCTGCGCGACTGGTCAGGTCTGGTTCGGGGCCGCCACGATCGCTTCGATGGTCTACACGTACGTGCCCTCAGTGGCGCAGCCGGCCAATCATTCGCGAGCCCGTTCGAGGTTCTGGCCAACGATGGGGGCCGCTACTTCGTCAAGGCGCTGGAAGGATGCCAGGAGTTCGCACGTGGCTCGCTTGCCATCGAATACGTGGTCGCCGAAGCGGGCAGGCTGATCGGTGCGCCGGTTTGTGACACCAGTCTGATCAGGATCCCCGAAGATCTCGCCGACTGGCCGATGCCCTTCGGCAAGCTCCAGCCCGGCATCGCACATGCGAGTGCGGCGATAGACCAAGCAGTGGAGTGCCGACCGGCGCTGCAGCACCGACTAAAAGACGACAATCGCAGCCGTCAGGTTGGGCTTTATGCCCTGTATGACTGGTGCTTCGGTGATGATGCGCAATGGCTCCACGATGTGGACGACGACCGAGCCATCTACAGTCACGATCATGGTTTGTACCTGCCACCACACGACGGAACCATCAGGGCGGACCTCCTGCGGCGGTGCGTCGACGAGCCGAATGAGTTGTCCGACCCTGCAGACGGCCTCGCCCCAGAGGCGGTCAGGAGAGTGTCAGCGGCGCTTGAGAGAATTAACCGCGATGCTCTCGTCAAGGTAGTGCGTGGCGTGCCAGCATCGTGGCCAGTGACCGACGACGATCTGGAAGCACTCGGCTGGTTCCTCGAACATCGGGCGCCAGCGGTTGCCGCCAGGGTACGAGCGTTGATCTGAAGGGAGGTCGGTCCAATGAGTCGCTACGTCTACTCGATTGTTCGCTGTCTCCCGGACCCGCGCACCGGTGAGTTCGTCAACATCGGGGCCATTGCTGGAGATCCTCTCACCGGCCGGTGGGCGGTCAGGCAGCTGAGCAATACCGAGAGGATTCGCAAGTTCGTCGGCGGGCCGGCTCTCGAAGCTGCCACGAGTTGCCTTCTGGCCCTGGGCGAGGAGATCGATCAGAACCAGGCCGCCCTCATGGAGGATGAGGCCGAGCCTCTCAACGAGGACTGGCTGGCGAAACTACACCGCGATCATCGCAACGTCGTTCAATTCAGCCAGCCTGCTCCGATACTGGCGAACGATCCACAAGAAGCCCTCGCGTTTGTGTTCGATCATCTCATCATCGATCCGGTGGCGCCATCAAAGGAGCCGCACGTCACTAAGTACGATCTGCGCCGCAACCTTCGAGAAGCGTTCAAGCAAGCACTGATCCAAGAGAGTCTGATCCGCACCAAAGTCGAGATCATCGTGGGCGCTCGCGTGCACACCCCAATCGACTTCGCGATCGCGAATGGCAGAGTAGTTCAACTCACGCAGGCATGGTCATTCCAACTTGCTCAGGTTGAAGACGTTCCCATGAAGGTGAAGGCGTGGGGGTACGCGCTTGAGCGGCTGCGGAGGGGTGAAGAGGCGCGTGTCATCGACTCTGTCGGCCGAACGAGCACCATCAGCCCCAACGTTGACTTGCAAGTAGTAATCGCACCGCCGCAGACTCGCCAGCAGAGGGACGCGTTCGAAGAAGCCCAGCAGGTGTTTCGGAATCTTTCCGCTGAAGTTCATGACCTCGCCGACGTGTCAGCTGTCACATCGAAGGCAGCCGAGTTGGCGCAAACGCTCCGATAGCTCGCTGGGACTGCGCCTCCGATTCGCACATCGTGACGATGGCCAGATGAGGAGCGCCATCTGGGGTCTCCCTGACGACCGGCGATCGCAGAAGACAAAGGCGAGCCCTGCGGGACAGGCAATGCCCACTCGCCGCGAACCCGGCCTCGTCCGGCAGCGCCTCCGGCATCCCGCCGGAGGCCCACACCACGTTCCGGCTGACGGGGACAGGCCGCGCAGGCGCACACGAGGGCGGCTGACGCCGCGCCTGACGCGATTCGAAGCTTCATGTCGGGCAAACTAACCCAACGGATCATCACCGTCCATGCCGCCCAGGAAGCCGGCGATCAGTGCGTTGACGCGGTCGGGGCACTGGCGGTTCGACCAGTGGCCGACGCCCTTCAGCAGCTCCAGGCGGCAATCGGGGATGAGCGCGGCGGCGGCCCTCGTCGTGGCGGGAGGCACCCCCACGTCCCGATCGCCCTGGATGAGCAGCGTCGGGCAGGCGATCTCGCCCAGCCGCGGACGGAGGTCGACGCGCATGCGCAGCGGCCCGATGGAGGCGTTCTGCCAGTCGGACGACCCCGCGCCCGCCTCCCGCACCTCTTCGAGGATCTCGTCCACGACGTCCTCGAAATCCGGGACGGGCCCCGCGAACAGCGCCTTCCTGGTGAACGCGGCCACCCGCGGCCGGGTACGGAGCATCGCGCCCGGCAGCGTCCGGTTGAGCAGCGACACCCTGGCGGTGAGCCACAGGGCCTGGTGGACGACGGGCGGGAACGACAGGATGCCGGCCGGGGCCAGCGCCACCAGCCGGTCCACCCGCCCGGGGTGCCGGATGGCGGTGGCCAGGGCGAGGGCTCCGCCTTGGGAGAGGCCGACCAGCGCGGCCGACCTGAGCCCGAAGTGGTCGAGAACGTCGACGACGCAGCGCAGCATGCGCTCGTGGTCGGCCTTACCGCGCCAGGGACGGCTGCGGCCCTGTTTCGGCCAGTCGAGCGCGAGCACGTGATGCGTGTCGGCCAGGACGGGGATGAGGTGGCGCCAGCTCAGCAGCGCGTTGTCGACCCCGGCGCCGCTCAGGAGCAGCACGGGCGGCGCGGCGGGGTTCCCGGCGCTGTGCACGTGCAGCCGCCCTTCCGGACAGACCAGGTACGTACTGCGCAGTCCCTCCGGGGGAGGGGGACCGTCTGTCATCGTTCGCCGCCTCGCATCACGGTCGTTCCAGTCCTTTTCGGTACGACCGTATCGGCTGTCGGCCCCGATCTCATGCCGCTTGCGGGCATGCTGTCATTGGGCATGCCGTCGCCGGGCTCATGCCGACTGCTTGGCGGAGCCCCAGGAGAGCAGGGACTCGGCCGTGCTGAACCGGCGGCTGGAGGCCGACTCGTCGAGGATCACCCCGACCAGCAGCCGCCCGCCGGACTCTCCGGCGAACGCCAGGCAGTACCCCGCCGCCTGGGTGAAGCCGGTCTTGAGGCCGACCGCGCCGGGCGAGCCGAGCAGCCGGTTGGTGTTGCGCCACACGTACGAACCGTGCTCCTCGGTGGCGTCGAGGCCGTGGCGGCGGGTGCCGGCCACCTCCTTGATCAGCGGGACGCGCAGCGCCTGGGCCCCCAGTACGGCCTGGTCCCTGGCGGTGGAGTAGCCGTCGCCGGCGCGCGTGGGCAGGCCGTCGGCGTTGACGTAGCGGGTGTTGTTCATGCCCAGCTCGCGGGCCGTGGCGTTCATCTTGGCCACGAAGCCCTGGACGCCGGGCCCGTACGTGCGGGCCAGCGCGTGGGCGGCGTCGGCGCCGGAGGGCAGCATCAGGCCGTAGAGCAGTTCGCCGACCGTGATCCGGTCGCCGGCGCTCAGGTCGGCGGTGGTGCCGCCGCCGTTCTCTGCGTACGCGACGTCCTCGGCCTTGATCCGCACCACGTCCGTGGGCTTGGCGTTCTTCAGCACGACGTACGCGGTCATGGTCTTGGTCAGGCTGGCGATCGGCATCCGTTCCGTGCCGGCCTTGTCGAACAGCACCTTGCCGGAGGAGGCGTCCAGCAGGTAGGCGGCGCGGCCGTACACGGAGGGCGTGTCGGCGGCGAGGCCGGTGAGGGCGGGGTGGGCGGGCACGGAGGGCGCGCCGGTGACGACGGCGGCGGCTGCGGGGGCGGCGGTCGCGGCGGCATGCGCGGTGGTGCTCAGCCCCGTGACCAGGGCAAGGGCGCCTGCCATGGCAGTCAGATAAGCTTTCCCGTTACGCATGGGCCCCAGACTGCCGCCCCGCTTGACATGCTTTTGCCAAAAAAAGTGAAAGTCTATGACGGCTCTTCCAGAAACCCCGAGATAGCTGGAAGAACCGTTAGGTAGATTTTTTGGAGAAAGGCCGAAAACTAGGAGATTCGGCCCACTCCGCCGAGTACCCGCAGGTCGGTCCGCTGTCCGGACAGCGCGTCAGGACGCCACAAATGCACGTCGACCACCCCCGGCTCGACCGGTTCCGTGCCGTCGAACAATGCCCTGATCTCCTCGGCCGCGCGCAGATGCAATGGCGCGGGGGCGTCCGCGTTCGCATTCCGGATCCGCTCCAGCGTCTGCTCGCCGACCCCCTCGTACGTCGCGTGCGAGACCACCAGCAGGCTTCCCGGTGCCAGCCGCTCCCTGAAGGCGGCCACCACGCGGTGCGGGTCGTCCTCGTCGGAGACGAAGTGCAGCACCCCGATGAGCACGAGGGCCACCGGACGCGACCAGTCCACGACCCCGTCGAGAGCGGCGATCACGCGCTCGGGCTCGCGTACGTCGCCGGGCACGATGTGCACGCCCTCCCCCTCGCCCGGCGCCCGGCCGTACGAGAGCACCACGGGGTCGCTGTCGACGCCCACCACGACCGAGCCGTGGTTCGCCCTGGTGGCGACCTCGGCGACGTTGGGGGAGGTGGGGATGCCCGTGCCGACGTCCACGATCTGGCCGACGTGGGTGGCGCAGTAGCGTACGGACCGCCACATGAACCGCCGGTTCGCCCAGGCCAGCTCACCGCCCTCGGGGAACGCCCGCATCACCCGGTCGGCGTGGGCGCGGTCGGCGGCGAAGTTGTCCCTTCCGCCCAGGATGAAGTCGTGCACGCGGGCGGGGGAGGGCTTGGTGGTGTCGAACTCGGTCGTCACGGCGACTCCGTTGCGGGGGTGGGGTGAGGTTGGGGGACAGGGACGTCCCTGTGTGGTCCCTGCGACTCTGCGTCCCTGTCGGCAACCGAGGATAACCAGGCGCCCCACGATCCGCGAGCCCGGTCACCGCTCAGGTCTCCGGGCGATCGCAGGTCAGCGGGCGCTCCAGAAGTTGTCGACGATGCGCTCGCCCGCCGCCAGCTCCGCGAACAGGTCCTCCCAGAGCGGCATCACCTGCTCAGGCCCGTACGCCCGCGACGTCCTGACCGCCGCCTTCCCCATGCGCACCCGCAGCTCCCGGTCGGCGATCAGCCGGTTCAGCGCGGCGGCCAGCGCGTCCACGTCCCTGGGCGGCACCAGGACGCCGTCCACGCCGTCGGTGAGCACGTCCCCGGGCCCGGTCGGGCAGTCGAAGGCGACCACGGGCAGCGCGTGCGTCATCGCCTCGATCATCACCATGGGCAGCCCCTCGAAGCGGGAGCTGAGCGCGTACACCGACGCGTTGGCCAGCTCCCGATCCAGCCGATCGGTACGGCCGGGCATCGACACGTGCTCGCCCAGCCCGTACTGCTCGACGAGCCCGACGAGCTGACGCTCGCGCGCCCCGGTGCCGAAGATGCGCAGCCGCCACTCGGGATGCTCGGGCACCACCTGGGCGAACGCCTTGACCAGCAGGTCGAACCCCTTCTGCGGCACGAGCCGCCCGGCCGCGACCACCACGGGGTTGACCTGGAGGGAGGGCTCCTGGTCGACCCTGTGGACCGCGTTCGGGATCTGCACGGTCGGGGTGGAGGGCAGCAGACGCCGGTACTCCAGCCGGTTCGTACGCGTCAGCACGGTGATCGCGTCGAAGCGGTCGTAGTGGCGGGCGATCTCCCTGCGGATGACGTCGGGGTAGGCCGACAGGTTCATGTGCTCCTGGGCGACCCGGATGACCGACTTGGGGGTACGCCGGGCGGAGATCAGGTTGAGCGCCGGCCGGGTGGTCACCAGTACGCCGTCGCGCAGGCTGGAGACGTACTCCATGGCCGCCCACTCGACGCGCTCGGTGAAGTAGTCGGCCGCGAACTCGCCGCGCGGCACGATCTTCCCGCGTACGCGGCGCCACGCCTTGCGCGCCACGGAGTCGGGCTGCCGTCCGGCGCGCTGGTCCACCAGTGTGGTGACGGTGATCCGGGGGTCGAGCGTGAACTGGGGGGTGTCGCGTCGCCGTACCAGGCTGACCAGCTCGACGTCGTGACCGGCGGCGGCCATCGCGTTGGCCTGGTTGACCACCGTGCGGATGCTGCCGCCCATGCCGTAGGCGTGCAGCATGAGATAGCGGATCTTCACTTGGAGGGCTCCCAGGTCCGTCGGGTGGGGTTCTGCGCGTCCGGGATCCAGCGCGGCACGGCGCTCCCGGCGGACCTGACCAGCGCGTCGAACGTCTTCCGCGGCCAGCTCATGCCGAGGCAGACTACCTTTCGTTCCTGGTAGTTCCCTGGCAACGACCGAACGGGCATGAGCGGCCCATCAGCGCGAAGGCGGGCCGCCGGACAAAGCCGGTCGTCGACTGCCGGGGCAGGCCGTCAGGGGTCGTCGGCGGGGTCCGCCGTGTAGCGCAGCAGCTCTCCCGGCTGGCATTCGAGCACCTCGCACAGCCGGGCCAGGGTGGAGAACCTGATGGCCCTGCCCTTGCCGGTCTTGAGGATGGACAGGTTGGCGATCGTCACCTCGACCCGATAGGACAGCTCGGTCAACGTCATGCCACGCCGGGCGAGCAGCTCGTCGAGCCGGATCTCGATGCGCCCGTTGAGCTCGCCTGGTGGCACTCAGATCGTGCCTTCGATCTCGTCGAGCATGGCCAGGCCGCGCCCGATCACTTCAGCCACCACGAACACTCCCACCCCTGTCAGCACGGAGACGAACGGCCAGCCGACGTCGCCGGGCACCACGTACGCGTCGACGGTCATCATCCTGGCCGCCACGGTCTTGGCCGCGAAGTCGAGAGCACAGGCCGCCAGTGAGCCAAGCGTGAGGATCGTACCGATCTTGCGCAGGTCGCGCACCGTGTCGGTGGAGAACAGGGCGCGGTCGCCGGCCACACCCCGGCTGGTGATGCGGACGAGCAAGAACAGGGAGAAGACCAGCACCAGCGCGCCGGGCAGCCACGTGAACAGATGGAGGGCGGCCAGCATCGGCGCGCGCGCAGGGTCATGGAGGGTCGCCTCGACTGTGACGTGCAGTGCGCGTACGCCCGGAGCCAGGGCTCCGTCAAGGGACACGTCGGCGCGTGACGGCCAGAGCCCGGTGAAGCCGTAGTCGGCCTTCGCCATCGACAGGGCGGACATGACGTCGGCGATCAACCCCGCGAGGGATGCCAGCAGGCTGAGGACGAGAGTGGTGATCAGGAGCGCGTGCAGCCGCCGGGTCCAGACGCCGGCTGCCGGGGGCGCGGTTGTTGTCGGGCTGCTGGGCATCGGCCGCCTCCTTTATCGTTTATCAATGAGGACCCGGCTCACGATAGCATCGAAAAACGATAAAACAAGCGAGGCTTGGATACCTGCGGCCTGGCGCGCGCAAGCCGCAGAAGGCTGGATGCCCTCTCTGCGGCGGTCGCCGATCGAGCCCGGCGTCCGTCGGCGGCACCGATGCGGGTTCGCGTCGTCACGGCTGAAGGGGTGGGCGAACGGCGGTGGATCCCAGCCGGAGAGTGAGGCCCTATTCGCGTACGAGGACCTCGACGGGCCGGCCGTCCGGGTCTCTGAGCACCTGCCGCCCGGGAGCGCCGCCGGACAGGCCGTCGACCTCGAACGCCAGCCGCAGGGCCCCCGTCCGGCGCTCGGGCCCGCCCGGGTAGAGCTCGATGACCAGGCCGTCGTGCAGCACGGCGGCGTAGTGCGGCGGCCCGTCGCCATGCTGCTCGGCCTCGAACTCCAGGCCGAGGGAGGTGTAGAACTCCCGGCACTCCTCCAGCCGCCCGGTGTAGATCACCACAAGACTCGCCCTCGCCACCACGCCCGCCAGGCTAACCGCTCCCACCCGACCGGCACATCACCCCGGGCCGCCTGACCTGGTCGTGGCGGCCGGAACGCGGGCTTCCAGGGGGCCCGGCGCCAGGGGCGACGAAGTCGGGCAGGGCCTCGCCCTGGTGCTCGGACACGGCTTCATGCTCGATTCGGCGACCTTCTCCAGGCAGGTCGCCGCACTCTCCGACCGCTATCGCGTGATCACCTGGCACGCGCGCGGGCACGGGGCGACCGAGTACGACGGCCGCCCGTTCACGTTGTGGGGCGACGCACGGGACCTCATCGCGCTCCTCGGCGCGCTCGACATCGACCGGGCCGTCATCGGCGGCCACAGCATGGGTGGTTTCGTCGCGCTCTCGGCGGCCCTGCTTGCGCCACAGCGCGTTGCCGGGCCGGTCCTCGTCAACACCACGCCGTACGGCCAGGCGCAGAGCAACGCCGAAGAACTCGAGGACTTCGCCGACGCCTGGCAGCGGACCCGGACATCAGCGTGGCCGAGGTGCGCCGATGGTCGTCGGCGCTGCCGAACGTGCGGCAACTCGTGGTGATCGACGGCGCCCCGCACGCCAGTTGCGTCACCCACCCCGGGGAAGTGTCCAGGGCCATCGACCGCTTTCTGTCCGGACTCGTCTCCGCGTGAACTGTCCGGACCGTGAAGACCAGGGAACACCAAGAAGCCCCAGGCTCCCGGCAGATGCCGTGAGTCTGGGGCCGTTGGGCTGACCCAGAGGGGTCGTGGAGCCTGGTGGACGATACTGGGATTGAACCAGTGACCTCTTCCGTGTCAGGGAAGCGCTCTCCCGCTGAGCTAATCGTCCTTGGAGGTGGCGACGGGATTTGAACCCGTGTGGACGGCTTTGCAGGCCGCTGCCTCGCCTCTCGGCCACGCCACCGAGTCAAAAACCCTGCTCCGAGCGGAAGACGGGATTCGAACCCGCGACCCTCACCTTGGCAAGGTGATGCTCTACCACTGAGCCACTTCCGCGTTGCTGCGTGCTCAACAATAGCGCGTTTCCCGGCTGGATGCTTACTCGTAGGTGACGCTAGCGCTCCTCCCCGCGGAGCCGGCGGGCCACGTAGTGCTCGGTGGCGGGCAGGGAGAGGAAGATTTCGAGGATCCTGGTCAGGCGGTGGACCTCGATGCGGTGGAAGGCGGGCCCCTCCGAGCGGGCCAGGAGGAGCGAGAGGGCCAGCGGCGGCAGCGGGGCGTGGATGAGGTGCGGGCCGCCCTCAAGCGTCACTGCCGTGGGACGGGCGGGCGTCTCGCCGGGGACGGCGAGGTCGCGCGGGGCGCGCCAGCTCGCGTAGACCACGCGGCCCTCGGCGGCGGTGGCGGCCCAGTCGGCGCTGAACAGGACGGGGAGCGAGTCGACCAGCGTGGTCAGCGCCCGGTCTCCTGCCGTGGTGAGGTACTTGAGAATCTCCAGCTCCGGGTACGTGCCCGGCGCCTCACGGGTCGGCCAGACGCCCTCGACCGTGACGTCCGTCACGCTCTCCAGCCCCTTGACCAGCGTCTGCCTGGACGTCGTGTCGGGGCAGAAGACGGTGATGTCGTCGAGCGCCCGGCCCCCGCCCCGGTCGAGCACCGTCACCTGCGTGATGTCGGCCCCCGAGGCGCCCAGCACCGTGGTGACCTGCGCCAGGGCGCCCGGCCGGTCGGGCAGCGCGACCCGTACGCGAAGAAGCATCCGTTCCCCCTCAACCGAAGATGCCGGATCACAGATTATCCGTGGAATACCGGTTGCGGCCTGACCTGCGCTACAACTGACGGCGTGAAGATTGGGCCGATCGGGGTGTGGCCGCCGGTGGTGCTCGCGCCGATGGCGGGCATCACCAACGCGCCGTTCCGGGTGTTGTGCCGGGAGCAGGGCGCGGGACTGTTCGTGTGCGAGATGATCACGACGCGGGCCCTCGTGGAGCGCAATCCGAAGACGTTGCGGATGATCAGGTTCGCGGAGTCGGAGCGGCCGAGGAGCATCCAGCTCTACGGGGTGGACCCCGACGTCGTGGGCCGCGCCGTACGGATGATCGCCGACGAGGGCCTCGCCGACCACGTCGATCTGAACTTCGGCTGCCCGGTGCCCAAGGTGACCAGGCGCGGCGGCGGGTCGGCGCTGCCGTACAAGCGGAACCTGCTGCGCCGGATCCTGCGGCAGGCGGTCGCGAACGCGGGGTCGCTGCCCGTGACGATGAAGATGCGCAAGGGCATCGACGACGACCACCTCACCTACCTCGACGCGGGCCGGATCGCCGCGGAGGAGGGCATCGCCGCCGTCGCGCTGCACGCGCGCACCGCCCGGCAGCACTACGGCGGCGTGGCCGACTGGGCGGCCATCGCCCGGTTGAAGGAGGCCGTGCCGGAGATCCCCGTGCTGGGCAACGGCGACATCTGGTGCGCCGACGACGCCGTCAGGATGGTCGCGGAGACCGGCTGCGACGGCGTGGTCGTCGGGCGGGGCTGCCTGGGGCGGCCGTGGCTGTTCAAGGACCTGGAGAACGCGTTCAACGGCAGCCCGGAGCGGGCCCGGCCGACCCTCGGCGAGGTGGCCGGGGTGATGGCCAGGCACGCCGAGGGGCTGACCGCGTGCTTCGACATCGAGCGGTACGCCGTGGCCGACTTCCGCAAGCACGTCGGGTGGTATCTGAAGGGCTTCACGGTCGGAAGTGACCTGCGGCGCGAGCTGGCCACGGCCGAGTCGCTCGACGGGCTGCGCGAGGGGCTGGCGAAGCTGGAGCACGACCAGCCGTGGCCGCCGAACACCGACACGCCCAGGGGCAAGTCCGGCGAGCGGTCCAAGGTGCACCTGCCCGACGGGTGGCTGGACGACCCCTGGGACTGCCCGATCCCGGCCGCTGACGCGGAGTCCGACATCTCCGGCGGCTGACCGCGCGCGCTCTGCGGCCGATGGGCTGTCGGCTAGTGAGGGCCGGTGACCTCGGTGCCGCAGGGGCCGCCGCCGGTCGCCGGTTCCAGGCGTACGGGTTCGCCCGACATCGTCAGCGTCGGGTAGTACTCCGCGATCCGCTCCGCCGAGTGGCCCACGTAGTGGCAGATGAAGCTGCGGCGGAAGCGGTCGGCGGTGCCGTTGGGCTCCGAGCCGTGCACCAGGCTGCCGTTGAAGAAGAGCACGTCACCCGGGTTCATGTTCACGGGCACCTTCGCCAGGCCGGGCGGCGGGGGCACGTACTCGCGGGTGAACGACACGTCCTGGTCGGCCTCCTCCGGGCAGAACAGGTCCATCAGGTGCGTGCCGGGCACCACCTCCAGGCCGCCGTTGGCGCGGTCCACGCGGTCGAGCGCCACCCAGGCGGCCACGCAGGTGCCCGGCTCCACCCGGAGGTAGAAGTTGTCCTGATGCAGAGCCTGGCCCCTGGCGCCCGGCGGCTTGAAGTAGAACATGCTCTGGGCTGCTATCGGCTCCTCGCCCAGCAACTCGCGGACGATCGCGGCGACGCGCCCGTCGAGCAGGTAGCGCAGGGCCAGGTCGTCGATCTGGTGGGGGTGCATGATCCGGGGGTACTCGCGCAGGACGTCGTACGGCTGCCCCGGCTCCTGCGGGCGCGGCGCGAAGTGACCCGGGATCGGGCCCCGGGCGTGCAGCGCCATGAACCCGTCGCGCAGCTCGGCCACCTCCTCCGGGGCGAACAGGGCGGGCACCAGCACGTACCCCTGGTCGTGGAAGTCGTTGAGCCTCATGCCTGCCACGCTAGGCGGCCGGATCGTGCGACGGTATGCCTGTGACCGCTGAAGACCTGTCTGTTCCTGCTGCCGAGCTGATGATCGTGGGCCACTACGACCAACTGCCGGGCTACGCCACGCGCCGGGCAGCGGGCTCGCCGAGCTGGTTGCTGCTGTGGACCGAGGCGGGGGCGGGGTTCGTGGCGCAGGGCGGGGCGTCGTTCGAGGTGCGGGCGGGGGACCTGGCCGTGCTGGGGTCGGGGGTGCCGCAGCACTACCGGGTGCTGCCGGGGGCCGGGCGGTGGC
The DNA here is from genome assembly GCF_039536965.1 of Nonomuraea antimicrobica. Lineage (NCBI taxonomy): Bacteria > Bacillati > Actinomycetota > Actinomycetes > Streptosporangiales > Streptosporangiaceae > Nonomuraea > Nonomuraea antimicrobica. Next base: position 36,262 of record NZ_BAAAZP010000192.1, read on the forward strand.
GGTTCTGGTGGGTGCACTTCCAGCCGCGCGCCTCCTGGGCGGCCTGGCTGGCGCCGTATGCCAGGGAGGGCCGGGCCCACCTGGTGGCGGGCGTGCCCGGGGCCGTGCACGAGCGCATCGACCTGGCGTTCCGGCGGGCGCGGCGGGACGCGCGCTGGACGCCGGACAACCTCGTCCCCGCCGAGACGCGGGTCCCGGCCGTGGCGGTCGGCGGGGCCGCCCGGGAGCTGGTCGAGGGGGCGGTGGAGGAGGTGCTGGTGCTGGCCACCGCCGCCGCGCGGCCCGCCGAGCCGGGCGAGGAGGGGGACGAGCGCGTACGCCGCGCGCTGGCGCTCATCGCGGCCGAGCCGGGCGCCCCGCACTCGGTTGCCTCGCTGGCGCGGGCGGTGGCGCTCTCGCCCTCCCGGTTCGCGCACCTGTTCGCCGAGGAGACCGGCCAGACGCCCATGCAGGCGGTGCGCTGGGCCCGCGTACGCCACGCCGCGAGCCTGCTGGAGGTCACCGACATGGACGTGGGCCACGTGGCGGCGGCCTCGGGCTTCGTCAGCCCGTTCCACTTCAGCAGGGCCTTCAGGAAGGAGTACGGCCTGCCGCCCCGCGACTACCGCGCCCGCCTGCGCTAGACCTCGACGTGGCCGCCGCTGCGCCAGTAGACGTTGTCCTCCCTGGACAGGAGCCCTTCGTCGATCAGGTAGCGGCGCAGCGCGGCGTAGTCGTCGTGGAACGCCCGCAGGGCCACGTTCACGTCCTTCTCCGGGTAACGCACGCCGGGCTCGAAGACCGCGGCGATGTGGCGCAGCACGACCAGCCGCTTGTCGCGCCGCATGACCGTGGTCGTCAGCCGCCCGTCGACCAGGAACGTCCGCAGCACCCGCTCGTCGGGGCTCAGCGGCTCGGCGGGCTCGGCCTGTGCCCGCAGCAACTCGCGGAAGCGCTCGGGCGTCGCCCGCCAGGCGCCGCTCTCGTCACAGGCGGCCAGGCCGCCGCCGGCCAGCTTCCGCAGCGCCTTGGGGGACAGGTCGCCGCTGTGGCCGAGCACGAGGGAGGCAAAGGTGGTCAGCGTGTCGTCCTGGTAGAGGAGGCCGAGGACGCGCCGGATCTCTTCGTCGTTCACCCGTACCATGGTGTCGCATGATAACGGCATTAATGCTGGCGGCCACGGTCGCCATCCCCGACACCTTCCTCCTGTACGAGAAGGCCGCCGCGAAGAAGGACGACAACCCGGAGACGAGCTGGTCGGTCAGCGGCAAGACGACGGCCCGGCTGGTCGTCAACCCGTGCCAGCGGGCCCGGCTCGGCCAGGCGGGGCGCACGCAGGCCAGGACGATCATCCACACCGCGCTGCCCGACTACCTCAAGGCGGAGCAGGTCGTGCTCTACTCCTCGGCAGCGGCGGCGGGCAGGGCCCTGCGCGACCTGGAGGCCGCCGTACGCGCGTGCGGCACCTCCGGCTACCGCTTCTCCGCCCGCGCAACCGGCCTGGGCGACCGGGGCCTGTCGGTCACCGGGCAGACGTACCGTGGCGGGAAGCCGGCCGTCGGCGGCGAGCGCGCCGTCGTGACCCGCCGCGCGAACGCCCTGATCCTCTACACCGTGGCCGGCGAATGGGGCCCGCCCGCCAAGGCCGACTTCCAGCGGCAGACCAAGGACGCCACCCGCATGCTCGGCAAGATCTGCACCATCGCCGATTGCTGAAGGCGGGGAATGTCTCGATCTTGGGACATTGTCATGACACGACCCCGACGTTCCGTGGACCAGAATGGGTTGACAGCCCTGTGCCGGGACGCCCTTGCCAGTCCGTTCCGGCACACGGCTTGTCGTTCTCCCCGCTCCCGGCCCAGGGCCGCGCTCCCAACTACAGCCGGTTGAGCCCCTGCACGTGCAGGACCGCGCGGCCCTCCTCGTCGGAGGTGGCCAGGTCGACCTGGGCGTCGATGCCCCAGTCGCCGTCACCGGCCGGATCCTTGACCGTCTGGCGCACCTTCCACAGCCCGCTCTCCTCCTCGATGCGCAGCAGCGCGGGCCCGCGGGCGTCGGCGTCGGTGAAGATCTCCTCGTGCTCCTCGTAGTACGCGTCGAGCGCCGCACCCCAGTCGACGTCGGGAGCCAGCTCCTCCAGCTCCTCCTCCTTCTCCAGCGCGCACAGCTCGACCAGCCGGAACATGGCGTTGCGCACCAACACCCGGAAGGCCCGCGGGTTGGCCGTGACCGGCCGTACCTTGGCCTCGAGCTGCTGCTGCTCCTCCAGCGCCGCCGCCGGGTTGGTGAGCTTCTCCCACTCGTCGATCAGCGAGGAGTCGACCTGGCGGACCAGCTCGCCCAGCCACTCGATGAGGTCGACCAGGTCGTCGGTCTTGAGGTGCTCGGGCACCGTACGCGACAACGTGCGGTAGGCGTCGGCCAGGTAGCGCAGCACCGTGCCCTCCGACCGGGCCAGCTCGTAGAACTGGATGTACTCGCCGAAGGTCATGGCCCGCTCGAACATGTCGCGCACCACGGACTTCGGGCTCACCGTGTAGTCGCCCACCCACGGGTGGCCCCGCCGGTAGGTCTCGTAGGCGCCGAGCAGCAGGTCGTCGAGCGGCATCGGGTACATCACCTCGGCGAGCTGCTCCATGCGCTCTTCGTACTCGACGCCGTCGGCCTTCATCTGCGCCACGGCCTCGCCCTTGGCCTTCTTGAGCTGGGCGGACAGGATCTGGCGCGGGTCGTCGAGGATGGACTCGACGATCGAGACCAGGTCGAGGGCGTAGGCCGGCGACTCGCGGTCGAGCAGGTCGAACGCGGCCAGCGCGAACGTCGACAGCGCCTGGTTGAGCGCGAAGTCCTCCTGAAGGTCGATCGTCAGCCGGGCCCGCCGGCCCTGCTCGTCGGGCTCGGCGAACTGCTCCACGATGCCCCCGGCCAGCAGCGAGCGGTAGATCGCGATGGCCTGGCTGATGTGCCGCCGCTGCCACTTGCGGTCTTCGTGGTTGTCGGTCAGCAGGTGCTTCATCGCCTGGAAGCAGTCGCCCGGCCGGTTGATCACCGCGAGCAGCATGGCGTTGCTGACCTTGAAGCGCGAGTTGAGCGGCTCGGGCTCGGCCTCCTGGAGCTTCTGGAACGTGTCCTCGCTCCAGCCCACGAACCCCTCCGGCGGCTTCTTGCGGGCGTAGCCGCGCCGCCGCTTGGGGTCGTCGCCGATCTTGGCCAGCGCCTTGGCGTTCTCGATGTCGTGCTCGGGGGCCTGGCAGGCGACGTAGCCGATGGTGTCGAAGCCCGCGCGGCCCGCCCGGCCGGCGATCTGGTGGAACTCGCGGGCCCGCAGCCGGCGCACCTTGTTGCCGTCGTACTTGGACAGGGCGGTGAACAGCACCGTGCGGATCGGCACGTTGACGCCGACGCCCAGCGTGTCGGTGCCGCAGATGACCTTCAGCAGCCCGGCCTGGGCCAGCCGCTCGACCAGCCGCCGGTATTTCGGCAGCATGCCGGCGTGGTGCACGCCGATGCCGTGGCGAACCAGCCGCGACAGCGCCCGGCCGAACCGGGTGGTGAAGCGGAAGCCGCCGATCATGGCGGTGATGGCCTCCTTCTCGGCCTTGGTCGCCATGTTGATCGACATCAGCGCCTGGGCCCGCTCCATCGCCGCGGCCTGCGTGAAGTGCACGACGTAGACCGGGGCCTGGCCGGTGGAGAGCATCTCCTCCAGCGTCTCGTGCAGCGGCGTCATCCGGTAGGAGTAGATCAGCGGCACCGGCCGCTCGGCGTGCTTGACCACGGCGGTCTGCCGCCCGGTGCGCCTGGTCAGGTCGCGCTCGAACATCGACACGTCGCCGAGCGTGGCCGACATCAGGATGAACTGCACGTTGGGCAGCTCGAGCAGCGGCACCTGCCAGGCCCAGCCGCGGTCGGGCTCGGCGTAGAAGTGGAACTCGTCCATGACGACCTGGCCGATGTCGGCCGCCGCGCCGTCGCGCAGCGCCACGTTGGCCAGGATCTCGGCCGTGCAGCAGATGATCGGCGCGCCCGGGTTGACGCTGGCGTCGCCGGTCATCATGCCGACGTTCTCGGTGCCGAAGACGGCGCACAGGTCGAAGAACTTCTCCGACACCAGCGCCTTGATCGGCGCGGTGTAGAACGTGCGCAGGTCGCGCGTCAGCGCGGTGAAGTGGGCGCCCGCGGCCACCAGCGACTTGCCCGACCCGGTCGGCGTGGCGAGGATCAGGTTGTTGCCTGAGACCACCTCGATGAGGGCCTCCTCCTGGGCGGGATAGAGCGTGAGCCCCCGATCGGCGTTCCAGGCGACGAACGCGTCGAAGATGGCGTCGGGATCGGCGTCGATCTCTTCGGGCAGGCGGTCAACGAGAAGGCTCACGACATCTATCCTGCCGAAGATTGCCGCATGGTCGAACCGGGCGGGACGAACTCGGCGCCCCAGGCCCCGGTTTCCACGCGCATCCGCGGCGAAAGGCGGCCATCCCCGAGGGCGGGGAGCGGGTCAGCGGAGATCGAGCTGGAGCAGGAGGGTGTCGATCCAGCGGCCGTGCTTGAACCCGACCGCCCTCAGCCGCCCCGCCTCCTCGAACCCGTACGCCGCGTGCAGCCGGGCCGAGGCCGGGTCGCCCGAGTCGGCGATCACCGCGACGAGCTGACGGGCGGGGGTCTCGCGCGCCCTGGCGACCAGTTCGCCGAGCAGCAGCCGGCCCAGCCCTCGGCCGGTGTGGCCGGGGTGCAGGTAGATGCTGTCCTCAAAGGTGTGGCGGTAGGCGGCTTTGGGGCGGTAGGGGGAGAGGTAGGCGTATCCGGCCACCTCGCCGTCGGCCTCGGCCACCAGGAACGGCAGCCCGGCCCCCGTGATGCCCTCCGCCTTGGCCCGCCACTCGCCCAGCGCCGGCGGCGTCTCGTCGAACGTGGCCACGCTGGTGGTCACGTAGTGGGCGTAGACGTCGGCGACGGCGGGCAGGTCGGTCTCGGCGAGGGCACGGACACGCGTCATGAGGTCATTTTCCCCAACGGCGGATGACGTGCGTGTTTCCGACTCCTCACGGCGTCGCGGCAGGCACCTCCCACTCCAGGATTCCGGCGGAGAAACCGTTACGCAGCTTCGCGACGATCCTGAGGCCGCGGGTGGTGACGGGGTCGAAGGTGACGCGGTTGACCGTGTCGAGGGCCACGCCGTAGCCGGAGGGCGAGCCGACCGGCCGCCACTGGTCGCCGTCGAGCCAGTGCAGCTCCCAGGAGGCGGGCACCCGGCAGCGGCCGATGCCGGTGTCGTCGAACCAGTAGACCGCGCAGCCCTCGACGCGCCTGGGCTCGCGGTACGCGTACTGCACCCACTCCTCGGTGCCCAGGTGGTCCCACCAGGTGAAGCGGGGGATGTCGTGGTCGGCCGAGCTGCTGGGCCACCTGCCGTCGTACAGGGCGAGCATGGAGCCCTCGGCGTGCGAGGCGGACGCCTCGAACGCGGGCAGCGTCCACTCGTGGGCGTCCTGACCGCGGCCGGCGACCGGGAACGAGGTGATGCGCAGCCGCGCGGCGCCCATGGGGATGAGCCGGACCTCCTCGACGGGGCCGTCTGTGCGGGCCGGGCTGTCCTGCAGCTCGCGCACCACGCCCTGCGGGTCGGCCTGCCAGTTGTCGATCTTCCTGGCCCTGGCGCGCAGCTCCAGCGGGGCGGTCTGGGGCGTGAAGGGGTTGGCGGGCAGAGGGCCGCGCCGCCGCTCCAGGCGCAGGTGGCCGGGCTGCGGGCGGTCGAGGGCGTAGTTCCAGGGGGTCTCGGGGAAGACCTCGTACTCGGGCCAGTCGGGGGTGCCGCCGGTGCGCCGCCAGCTCTCGCCGATGGCCAGGGAGAACGTCAGCGGTCCGTGGTCCACCGAGACCGAGTCGTGGTTGCGCGCCCAGGTCCGTACGGACGTGCGCATCGGCAGCGTCAGCTCCACCCGGTCGCCGTCGCGCCAGGTGCGCTCCACCACCACGTAGCCGGGGCCGCGCCCGGAGACCGGATGGGAGCGCCCGGCCACCCGCAGCCTCGGGCTCCGGCACCAGCCCGGGATCCGCAGGTAGAGGGGGAAGGCGACGGGCTCGGCGGTGGCGACCGTCAGCCGGACCGTCTCCTCGAACGGGTAGTCCGTGCGCTGGTCGACGGTCACCTCCCGGCCTCCGGCGACGCGCGCGGTGACCGTGGAGTCGGCGTACATCGAGGCGGCCAGCCCGCGGTCGTGGGTGGCGAGCCACAGCTCCTCGGCGTAGTACGGCCAGCCCATGCCGTAGTTGTGCGGGCAGCAGCGGTAGTTGTGCACGCCCGGCAGGTACGCCTCCATGCCGAACCCGTTCTGGAACTGCCCGTAGAGCTTGGCCGTGCGGTCGAGCCTGACGCTGTTGGCGCTGGTGATGTAGTGGACCGACCTCTGCTCGGGGTCGAACGCGGCCGGCATCGAGTTGATCGCCAGCTCCTCGCACCGGTCGGCCCACACCGGGTCGCCCGTGAAGCGGGTCAGCATCTCGAAGCTGTGCATGAACTCCACGATTCCGCAGGTCTCGAAGCCCTGGCGGGGGTCGTCGAAGCCGTCCCTGGTGTTCTCGTCGCCGGCGAACCCGCCTCCGGGGAACTGCCCGAACTGTCCCATGACGGTGTCGTAGTTCCGGTACGTGGCCCGCGCGAGGGCGGGGTCGCCGTCGAGCAGGCCGTACTGGAGCGGCTCGCGGAAGCCCTGCGCGATGTTGACGTTGTGCCGCGTCGGCAGGCCGCTGACGTAGTCGGCCGAACCGGAGTGCATCTTGCGCACCAGGTCGAGCAGCCAGCCCTCGCCGGTGCGGTTGTAGAGCCAGTAGACGCTGTCGATGTTGTCGCCCCAGCGGAAGGCGCCCCAGCTCCGGTTGAACACCTCCGCGGGCTGCGCTGCCTGGAGCCGGAAGTATCCCGTCATGAAGGACAGCACGCGGTCGTCGCCCGCGTACTCGTGCCAGGAGCGGAACGCCGACAGCAGCGGCATGCCCGGCCAGAAGTCGGGGCCGCCCTCCAGCGAGGTGCGCAGCCGCGCCGGGCCGAACCAGCCGTCCGGCTGCTGGGTGGCGACGATGCCGGTCAGCCAGCGCTCGGTCTTGGCCAGGGCGGCGGCGTCGCCGGTCACGTACGCGAGGTCGCCGTAGCCGCGCAGCCAGTACGGCAGCTCCTCCCAGGCGTTCTGGTCCGGGCGCACCCAGCCGCAGGTGTCGTAGGCCAGGAAGCCGGAGATCTGGTCGTAGCGCCCGCACAGGCCGTCGAGCTGTAACCGGAGCTGGTGCGCCAGCCAGCCGCGGGGCCGCACGGCGCCGGGCGGGAGCTTGAGGAACGGGGTGGGGGAGAGGGGCGCGCGGTTGGGCGTGTAGAGGCCGCCGGCGGTGGCCGCCGCGGGCCGTTCGACGAACCGCACCCTGGTGCCGTCACCGGCCGCCTCCGCCTGGGCGGGCCCGCCGGCCGCCACCGCCGCCGCCGTGACCCCGCCCGCGACGAGGAACCTGCGCCGCCCGATCGATGCCTCGTGTTCCATGTGAACCTCCCGCGCCTCGCTGTATCGCTCGACGGCAGGAAATCTCACAGAAACGATCTAGTCAAGACTGAATCGATCTGATTCAGTCAGAATGTGCCGGAGAGAGTGACCGACTATGTTCGTAATCGATCGTCAGGTGCGCGCTCGCGGAGCCGTCATCAGCAGTCCGCCGAGCAGCGCGAGCACCGCCAGGAACGGCCCGGCGCCGGGCACGAAGCCGCCGACCGTCAGCGTCAGCACGCCGCCGCCGACCAGCCCGGCCGCCACGAGCATGCCGCGCCAGTTCGCCGGCCCGTACGGCAGCGCCGGCGGCGTCTCGAACCTGGCGAACCCCTTCAGCAGCGGCCACATGACCAGGCACAGCAGCCCGAACCAGATCGGCCACCCGGCGAACCACAGGACGCTGCCCGGCCGCGGCGTGTCCACGCCCAGCAGGACCACCACCACCCCGGTCACCGCGAACAGGGCCGGCATGTGCCACAGGTACATCGTCATGATCCGCGGCCCGGCCCAGTCCAGCAGGCGGGTCACCGGCAGCCGCACCAGCGCCGGGCGCAGCCACCCGGCCAGCCCGACCTGTCCGAGACCGACGGCGAGCATGGCCAGCGTGGGCGGGGCCATGTTGGACACCTCGGCGCCGGGCAGGCCGATCATGCTGCCCGGGTACGGCCCCAGGGCCACCAGCAGCGCCGCCGCCCCGAACCCGCCGGCCGCGAGCAGCCACGGCCGCCGCAGCCGTCCCTCGGCGTAGAAGAAGCCGAGCTGGTGGACGGCCATCCAGACGAACACCACGTTCAGATAGCCCACGGCCTCGAACCCGGTCGAGAAGCGGGCCACGTCCGTCAGCACCGCCCCGGCCGCCAGCGCCATCGGGACGCGTACGCCGTACCGGGCGTGCAGGCGCATGGCGTACGGGGTGGCCAGGACGGCGATCAGGTACACGGCCAGGAACCACAGGAGCTGCCCGGTCAGCTTCGCGCCCACCTCCAGCGGCTGCTGCGGCACCCCCAGCGACAGCAGGACGTGCGGCAGCGGGATCCACACCGCCGCCAGCGGCAGCAGCGGCCAGGCCAGCCGGCGCAGCCGCACCGCCAGCCAGGCGGGCGCGCCCTTGGCCGAGCGGCCGAAGCTGATCGCGTTGGCCGCGCCGCCCGCGAAGAACACCAGCGGCATCACCTGGCTGAGCCACGTCACCACCCACACGCCCGGCGTGGACAGCGCGTTGCCCGTGGTCAGCCGGACGCCGTCGTAGTCGAGGACCGGGATCGTCCAGTGCTGGAAGACGATGAGTGCCATGCCGAGCACGCGCAGCAGGTCGATGAACGGGTCACGGACCGCCGGGCGCGCGCCCGCCGTCCTGCGCGGAACGGCGGCTGCGGGGACGGGGCGGTCCAGCAGGGCGGTCATGGCGGGCCTCGATTCGCGGGAAGGAGCCTCGCGGGGATTCGCGGGGATTCGCGGGGAAGAGCTGATGCCTTCAAGGCTTCCGCCCGGAGCCCGTTCGCACATTGCCGCGAGCCGCCGTCCTGTGGTCAAGATCCCACCACCGGCTCCGGTAGGGCCAGCCCTACCCCCGCACACCGGAACACCTGCTCGTACCGGGCGCGGCGACGTCATACCGTTGAGCCCATGCGCTCCCTGACGAGGCGTGTCCTTCTCGACACCCGCTACACGCTGGTCGGCTTCCCGACCACCATCATCGGCTTCGCGCTTATGCTCGTGGGCTTCGTCGCCGGTCTGGGCACCGCGGTTCTGTGGATCGGGGTGCCGCTGCTGGCGGGCACGCTGCTCATCGCGCGCGGCTTCGCCGACGCGGAGCGCGGCTGGTTGTCCGACGTGCTGCGGCGGCCCCCCGTACGGCCCCGCTACAAGCCGGTGCCGCCCGGCGCGGGTCGCTTCCGCCGGATCGTCAACCCGATGACGAGCGGGCAGTCTTGGCTCGACCTGCTGCACGGCGTCCTGAACCTGCCGTTCGCGATCATCGCCTTCGTGCTCACCGTCGTGTTCTGGGCGATCCCCCTGGCCGGCCTGACCTGGCCGATCTACGGCTTCTTCACCTCGCGCATCCCGGGCAACCAGGAGCTGCCCGAGCTGCTCGGCTTCGACATCGGTTACGGGGGCAACGCGCTCTTCTACGTCGGGCTGGGCCTGGTCTTCCTGCTGATCATGCCGTTCGCGATACGCGGGGCCGCGCTCGTACGGGCCGGGCTGGGCCGGGCGCTGCTGACCGGCGTGGCCGAGCTGCAGGAGCGGATCGAGGACCTGGCGGAGGGCCGCGCCGCCGCCGTCTCCGCCGAGGCCAACGCGCTGCGCAAGCTGGAGCGCGACATCCACGACGGGCCCCAGCAGCGGCTGGTCTCGCTGGCCATGGAGCTGTCGAGGGCACAGCGGCAGATGAACAAGGACCCCGACGCGGCCGAGGCCACCATCAAGTCGGCCATCACCGCCACCCGCGAGACGCTCGACGAGCTGCGCGCGCTCTCGCGCGGCATCGCCCCGCCCATCCTGTCCGACCGCGGCCTCGCGCCCGCCCTGGCCGCGCTGGCCGGGCGCTGCACCATACCCGTCGACCTGGACGTGCAGACCGTCGAGCGCTACCAGGCGGCCGTGGAGAACGCGATCTACTTCGTCTGCGCCGAGACCCTCACCAACGTGGCCAAGCACAGCCGGGCCACCGTCTGCACGGTCCAGCTCGTCCGCCTCGGTGACGTCCTCATGCTCACGATCGGGGATGATGGGGTCGGCGGCGCGCACGTCGCCAAGGGACATGGGCTGGCCGGGCTGGCCGATCGGCTCCGCGCCGTCGACGGGGAGCTGACCGTGCAGTCGCCCGTCGGCGGGCCCACAGTGATCGTGGCGGAGGTGCCGTGCGGGTAGTCGTGGCCGATGATGCGGTGCTGATCAGGGAGGGCCTGGTCAGATTGCTCGAGGAGTTCGGCTGCGAGGTGGTGGCGACCGTCGGCGACGGCGACGCCCTCGTCGAGGCGATCGCCGAGCACAGGCCCGACGTGTCGGTGGTCGACGTGCGCATGCCGCCGTCGTTCACCGACGAGGGGCTCCGGGCGGCGGTGGCGGCGCGGCGGCGCGTGCCCGGCGCGCCCGTGCTGATCCTCTCGCAGTACGTCGAGGTCTCCTACGCCGACGACCTGCTCGCCGACGCCCGTGGCGCGGTGGGCTACCTGCTGAAGGACCGGGTCGTCGACGTGGACGAGTTTCTGGAGGGCCTGCGGCGCGTGGCCGCGGGCGGCACGGTGTTCGATCCGCAGGTGGTGTCCCAGTTGATGGTCCGCAGGCGTAAGGACGACCCGCTGGCGCAACTCACGCCCCGCGAGCGGGAGGTGCTCGGGCTGATGGCCGAGGGGAAGTCCAACCCGGCCATCGGGCGCCAGCTCGTGATCAGTGACGGTGCCGTGGAGAAGCACATCAGGAGCATCTTCAACAAGCTCGGCCTCTACGCGGAGGACAGCGACCAGCATCGCCGGGTGCTCGCCGTGCTGACCTACCTGCGTTCCTGACCACTCGTCCCGCCGTCACCCGTCCCTCGGCCCTGCCCGCCGTCGAGCGGGGCGGCTCCGCTCGGCGGTCACTCCTGGCCGGTGAGGGGTGGCCGGCCGGTCCGCGCGACGTCGCGCGCGGACCTGGCGGCTCGGAGGTCAGCCGAGCGCGTCGACCAGCTTCTTGCGCTGCTGGGCGCCCAGGCCGCCGAGACGGCGCTTCTCGTCGACGCCCGCCTCCTCCATCAGCGCGGTGGCCTTGGCCGGGCCCACGCCCTTGACGGCGCGCAGCGCCTGGGAGACCTTGATCTTCTTCGCGATGTCGTCGTCGCGCTCCAGCAGCTGAGCGAACGTCAGCTCGCCCGCCTTGACCTTCGACAGCAGAGCCGTGCGCGCGGCACGGGCCTCGGCGGCCTTGGCCAGAGCGGCTTGACGCTGCTCGGGGGTGAGAGTGGGAAGTGCCATCTCAGTTCTCTCCTCGGGGAGTTCTTACGTTCGGGTCGTGTGACCCGTGGTGCAGTGGCTAATCATGGCGGATACCAGCGGTTCGTGTTGCGGAAAGCGCCCGCTCAGCGGCTGGCCCACACCGAGGCGGCCGCTTCCGCGCAGGCCACGTCCTGTGTGACCGTGCCCCCGCTGACGCCGATGCCGCCCGCCACGTACGCTGCGCCGCCATAACCCGACCAGAGCGGAATTCCGCCACCGAAACATACGAAACCGGACCCCGCCAGGCCCGCCAGCTCCCCACCCGGACCGGTCAGCGCGGGCAGCTCGGAGGTGGGCCTGCGCAGGGCCACGGACGTGTACGCCTTACCCGGCGCGAGCGTCGGCCCCGAGACCTCCGCACCCTCCATACGCTGGAAAGACACCAAATTTCCGCCCTCGTCGACGACCGCGACGGAGATCGCCGCGCCCTCGCGGAACGCCTGCTTCATGGCCGCCTCCGTCATGCGGAGCGCGAGTTCGAGATTCACGCGGCCCTTCCCTCGGATCATGATGGTTCACGCGCCTTGGACGCTTCCATGCGTACAGCGCTCTCGCCGGGCACGGCAAGATCGCCGATGTGACCTCTAAGCGGAGGGCTTATAGCGGCCTTTCCCCGCCCAGGGTGGAATGCGTCACACTTTGCCGGTCGGGCGTGTCGCGACCCTGGTCAGGGTGGTCTTTGCGCCAGAGTTCAAGACCCCCGGTCGTGAGGAAAGCGTCGAAGACCGACTCCATCGCGCCCAAGAGCGAGCCGCGCCAGCCGAGCGCCGAACCCTCGATCCTGGGCGGCCGGTCGCGCCGGATCGTCATGAGGAGCGGCTCGCAGGCCGCCAGGAGGGCGGCTCCGGCCCGCTCGCGCAGCTCCACGCCGTGTCCGGACAGCGTGACCACCTCGGGGTCGTGGGCGTTGACGAGGGCGGCGATGCCGCGCCCCAGCGCCTCGGCGTTGGCCCTGACCGCCTCCTGGCTCGTCGCCAGCACGCGCTCGGCCTGCTCGCGCCCCCTGCCGCCGCCGTAGGCGAGGCCGACGTGGCGCAGCAGGGCGTTGGCGCCGACGTCCATGGCCCAGCAGCCCCTCGCGCCGCACAGGCAGGGACGGTCGCCGCCGCCGAGCGGCATGTGGCCGAGCTCGGCGCCGATGCCGCTCGCGCCCGCGACGGGGTGGCCGTCGACCACCAGCACGCCGCCGGGGTCGAAGTCCACGTGCAGGTGCAGGCCGACGCGCACCCCCTGGAGCCGGCCGCGCCGCGCCTCGGCCAGTGCTGCGAACGCGGTGTCGTTGCCGATGACGGGCACGCCGGGCGCGCTGCTCCCGCCCTCCGCCTGGGAGGGTGCGGGGAGGCCCAGGAGGGCGGGGACGTCGACCGAGCGCCAGTTCAGGTGGGCGATGTCCACCAGGCCGTGGTGGCGTACCGGGCCGGCCAGGGCGACCCCGATGCCGATCACCCGGTGCCCGAGGCGGCGGCGGTGTGCGGCGACGGCCTCGCCCAGCGGCCCGAGCGCGTCCTGCGGCGTCCCGTCGTGCGGGCGCACCGCGAGGACCGTGACCCGGCCGCCCAGCTCGCACGCCGCCAGCTCCCAGGCGTCCTCCCGGACGTCGGCGGCCAGCGCGACGGGCCCGTCGGGATGCGGCCCCGGCACCAGCGTCGGCCGCCCGCGCGTGTGCTCGGCGGCCGGCTCCTCGTGCAGCAGCCCGTCCTCGGCCAGCCCGGCGACCAGCACCGAGGCCGTCCCCCGTGCCAGCCGCAGGTCTCGGGTGAGCTGCGACCTGGTACGGGTCGCCCCGCAGTCGTGTACGGCGCGCAGCAGCCTGACCCGGTTGTGCGCGCGAAGCTCCCCACTCGTCGTAGCACCGTTCACGGGTCACAGTTTATGCTCTAGCCGTGAACAAAAGCCTCATTGATGCCAGGCGCGCTCGTATCGGAGTCTTCTCCTTCTTCTTCCTTGCCGGGTTCGTCATGGGACTGTGGGCGGCCGGGCTGCCGTCGCTGAACGACCGGCTCGACCTCGGCCCCGGCCGGCTGGGCAGCGTCCTGCTGCTGATCTCCGGTGGCGCGTTGGTGTCGATGCTGGCGGCCGGGCCGCTGGTGGACCGGTTCACCAGCCGGCGGGTCTGCTGGTTCGCCGGGCCGTTCTCCGGCCTGGTGCTGCTCGGGCCCGCGCTCGCGCCCTCGTACGGGGCGCTGGCGGTGCTGGCGGTGCTCTTCGGAATCGGGCTGGGGGTGACCGAGGTCGCCATCAACGCCCACTCCGTCGAGGTCGAGCGGCGTTACGGGCGGCCCATCATCTCGGCCTTCCACGGCACGTGGAGCCTGGGCGGGGCGACCGGGGGCGGCGTCACCTCGCTGGCGCTCCAGGCGGAGCTGGACGCGCAGTGGCTGCTGATCGTGGCGGCCGTCGTGGTGCCGTTCCTGTACCTGCCCGCGGCGCGGCTGCTGCTGCCCGGCGCGCCCGTGCACGAAAGCTCCGCCGAGACCGCGTCCGGCTCGGGCGACTCCCTGCGCTGGGGGCTGATCGCGCTGCTCGGGCTGGCCGCGTTCGCCGGGCACCTGAGCGAGGGGGCGGCCATCGACTGGGCCGCGCTGCACGCCCGGTGGGTGCTGCTCACCGATCCTGCCATGGCGCCGCTGGCGTACACGATCTTCTCGGTGGCGATGACGACCGTGCGGCTGCTGGGCGACCCGATCAGGGCGCGGTTGGGCTCCGCGCGGACGATCCAGCTCGCCGGCCTCTTCGCCACCTGCGGCTACGCCCTGGTGCTCCTGTCGCCGGCGGTCTCCGAGCCGCTGCGCGTGGCGTGCGCGTGGACGGGCTGGGCGCTGGCCGGGATCGGCCTGGCCACGGTGGTGCCGGTGCTCTTCAGCGCGGTCGGGGCGGCCGGTGGCCGGGTCGGCAGGGCGCTGGCCATGGTGACCGCGTTCGGCTACTCCGGGCTGCTGATCGGGCCCGCCGTGCTGGGATACGTGGCCGAGTCGGCGTCGCTGCCGGTGGCTCTGATCATCCCGGCCGTGCTGGCCGTCGTGGTGCCACTCACCGGCGCCCCGGCCATCCGCGCCCTGCTCCGGCACGCGGCTCCCGTTCCTGCGGCAGCCCCGGCGGCGGTCCCAGGGGCGGTGCCAGGGGTGGTCCCAGGGGCGGTCACAGCCGGGGACCCCGCGCGGGAGGCGGGCGGCGAGCCCGCGCCCGCCCGCGACTGACGCCTTCAGGCCCGGCGAACGCGCCCGCCGGGCCTCGGTGCCGCACCGTCACGGTTTTGGGCTGGGGGTTGCGAAGAGGGCCGCTGACCTGGTGTTATGCGATCGTGACTTGACCTGCAAGTTACATCCGGATTTCATGTCCCCACACCGTAAACGTTTACAGGCAACCTGGCCGTAAACGTTTACACGGCGATGGAAGGACTGACCTTGGCCGACGGACCCACGATCAACACGATCGCCGAACGCGCCGGCGTCTCGATCGCCTCCGTCTCGCGCGTCCTGAACGGCCTGCCGACCAGGCAGGAGACCGTGCGCAAGGTGATGGCCGCCGCCGACGAGCTGGGCTACGTACGCAACGCCGTGGCCAGGTCGCTCAAGTCGCGCCGCACCCACCAGGTCGCCTTCGCCATGGCCGACGTCGGCAACCCGGCCTACCTGGCCATGCTCCGCGAGATCCAGCCGGTGCTGAAGTCCGCCGGTTACCGGCTCGTCCTGCACTCCACCGACGCCGTCGTGGCCGACGAGATCGACGTGCTGCACAGCCTGGGCGAACGGTACGTGGACGGCCTGATCATGAGCCCGCTGCGCGTCACCGAGGCCCACCTGGAGCTGCTGGCCGCCGCCAGGGCCCCCGTCGTGATCATCGGTTCGGTCCCGGACGGCACGCGGGTGGACAACGTACGCGCCGACTCGGGCACCGGCGTCCGCCTGGCGATCGACCACCTCTACGCGCTCGGCCGCCGCCGCATCGCCATGGTCAACGGCCCGCTCGACACCGTGCCGGGCGCCGCCCGCGGGGCCGCCTACCGGGAGGCGCTCGGCGACCTCGGCCTGCCCTACGACGACGACCTCGTGCAGATCGGCGACTTCTACCGCGCCGAGGGCGCGCGGGCGGTGGCGGAGCTGCTGGCCAGAGTCCCCGGCGTGGACGCGCTGATGTGCGCCAACGACCTGATCGCGCTCGGCGCCCTCGACGTGCTGCGCGCGGCGGGCAAGCGGGTCCCCGAGGACGTGGCGGTGGTCGGCATGGACGACACCGATCTGGCCGCGGCCTCCTGGCCGTCGCTGACGAGCGTCTCCCTGGGCTCCGCCGAACGCGGCAAGGTGGCCGCCGAACTGCTGCTGGACCGGCTGCGGGGTGAGGGCGGCGAGCCCCGGCGGGTCACCGTCCCGCCCCACCTCGCGGTACGGGCCTCCACGTCCGGCCCCGCACACGACCGCACGCCCGATCCCGGGCACGGCGACACGGACGGACGTACGGACAGAAAGGGGAGCGGCGCGTGACGGCGACCGCGACGAGACCCGCGCCGCCGCGCAGGCCGCGGGCCCAGCGCCGCGCGGCCTCGCGCCGCACGCGCGAGATGTGGGTGCTGATGCTGCCGGCGCTGGTGCCGGTGGCGCTGTTCAGCGTCGGCCCGCTGCTGTACGGCATCGGCCTGGCGTTCACCGACGCCCGCAACACCCGCGTCCACGAGACGAGCTTCGTGGGCCTGGAGAACTTCACCCGGCTGCTCGGCGACGACGATTTCTGGTCCTCGTTCCAGATCGGCGCGATCTGGGCCGTCTCGGTGACCGTGCTGCAGTTCCTGGCCGCGCTCGGCCTGGCGCTGCTGCTCAACGAGAAGCTGCGGTTCCGGGGTCTGGCCAGGGTGTTGTCCGTGGTGCCTTGGGCGATGCCGCCCGTGGTGATCGGCCTGATGTGGAAGCTCGTCTACCACCCCGACGCCGGCCTGCTGAACGACCTGCTCGGCACCCAGATCAACTGGCTGGCCGACTTCTCGCTCGCGCTGCCCGCGATCATCGTGGTCGGCATCTGGACGGGCATGCCCCAGACCACGGTGGTGCTGCTCGCGGGCCTGCAGAGCGTCCCCAAGGAGCTGTACGAGGCGGGCGCGATGGACGGCGCGGGCACCTGGCGGCGCTTCTGGAACATCACGCTGCCGCAGCTCCGCCCCGTAATCGTGGCGATCACCTCGCTCGACTTCGTGTGGAACATCAACCAGTTCGGCCTGGTCTACGTGCTCACCCAGGGCGGTCCCGGCGGCCGGACCCGGTTGCCGATGCTGTTCGCCTACGAGGAGGCGTTCAGGTACCGGATGGCCGGTTACGCCTCGATGCTCGGCCTGGCGATGGCCGTCGTCGTGCTCGCGGTGCTCGGGCTCTACCTGTGGCGTCAGATGAGGGAGGCCAAATGAGACGCGTCGCGCAGTACGCCGCCCTGGTCGCGTACGTCGCCTTCCTGGCGTTCCCGCTGCTGTGGCTGCTGTCCACGGCGCTGAAGACGCCGCAGGAGATGGCGCTCACCGACCCGACGTGGATCCCGCGCGAGCCCACGCTGGCCAACTTCGGCGCCGCGTTCGGCGAGCAGGACCTGGTCGGCGCGGCGCTGCGCAGCCTGGTCGTGGCGGTGTTCGCGAGCGTGATCACGGTGCTGATCTCGCTGCCCGCCGCCTACGCGATGGCCCGTTACCGCGGCCTGGTCAGCAAGGTCGCGATCGGGTGGGTGCTGGTCAGCCAGGTGTTCCCGTTCATCCTGATCATCATCCCGCTGTTCATGATCCTTCGTGACCTGGACCTGGTGAACACGCTGCCGGGGCTGGTGGCCGTGCACGTCACGTTCACGCTGCCGTTCGCGCTGTGGATGTTGCAGGGATACGTGCGCGCGGTGCCGCCCGAGCTGGAGGAGGCCGCGGCCACGGACGGCGCGAGCCGGCTGCGCTCGATCGTCACCGTGGTGGCCCCGCTGCTCGCGCCCGGCGTGGTGGCCACGCTGCTGTTCTCGTTCATCTCGTCCTGGAACGAGTTCATGTTCGCGCTCGTGATCCTGCAGGACCCCGAGGTCATGACGCTCCCCCTGACGCTGGTGAGGTTCACCGGCCCTGAGGGGGTGGCCAGGCTCGGCCCGCTGGCCGCGGCGTCGCTCATGGCGACGATCCCGAGCCTGATCTTCTTCGCAATCATCCAGCGGCGCCTGAAGTCCGGCCTGATGGCCGGCGCCGTCAAGGGCTAGGAGGCTCTTATGCGAATCAAGTCCGCTCTGGCGGTGGCGGCCGTGCTCACCCTCGCCGCCGCGTGCGGCGGGGGAGGCGGCGGCGGCGAGGGTTCGTCGTCGTCCCCCAACGAGCCGGTCAAGATTGATTTCCTCAGCCTGGCGTGGCAGAAGGAGTCCGTCGCCGCGAACAAGCAGATCGTGGAGGAGTGGAACAAGGCTAACCCCCTCATCCAGGTCACCTACGTCCAGGGGAGCTGGGACAACGTCAACGACCAGCTCGTCACCCAGTTCGCGGGCGGCACGGCGCCCGACGTCATCCACAATGACTCGCCCGCGTTGTCCGGCTTCGCCGCCGACGGCTACCTGCTGGACCTGAAGGACAAGCTGCCCGCCGAGCTGAAGGGCGACATCCCGCAGTCCGCCTGGGACACCGTCACCTTCGACGACGGCAAGGGCGGCCAGGGCGTCTACGGCGTGCCGTTCCTGCAGGAGTCGCAGGTCATCATCGCCAACAAGAAGCTGCTGGACGAGGCCGGGGTGCGCATCCCCACCACGGACAGCCCGTGGACGTGGGACGAGTTCTCCGCGGCGGCCAAGAAGATGACCAAGGACGGCACGTACGGCGTGGCCTGGGCCATGAAGTCGCCGGTCAACAAGACGCTCAACCTGGCGCTCAACTTCGGCGGCACGTTCTTCCAGACCACCGGCGGCAAGACCACCGTCAAGGTCGGCCCCGAGGAGCGCGAGGTGCTCCAGCGCATCCACGACCAGCTCCACAAGGACAAGTCCGCCGACCCGGCCGCGCTCGGCCAGGGCACCGCCGACCCGCTGCCGGCCTTCTACCAGGGCAAGTTCGCGCTGCTGCCCGCCGGGGTCTACCTGCGTCAGCAGGTCGTCGAGCAGGCCCCCGACGGCTTCGAGTGGGTCACGCTGCCCGCGCCCAAGGGCACCAGCGCCGAGCAGGGCGCGGTCTCGCAGACGCTGTCCGTCGCGCAGGAGAGCGAGCACCCGGCCGAGGCCATGAAGTTCATCTCGTTCTTCCTGAACGGCGCCAACCAGGCCAAGCTCGCCAAGGGCGACTGGCTGCTGCCGACCTCCCAGACGGCCGCCGCCGACCCGGCGATGACCACGAAGGACAACGGCTGGGACGTCGCCACCGCGTCGGCGAAGAACCTGGTCGTGGCCCCGTTCCTGAAGGTCAACGGGTTCGACGAGTGGAAGAGCAAGGTCGCCACGCCCGTCCTGCAGGAGTACTTCGCCAACAAGATCACCCTCGACGAGGCGGCGGCCAAGCTGGTCGAGGAGGGCAACCAGGTGCTGGAGCGGTACCAGCGGTGACTTCCTTGCGTGACAGGGCCCGGGGGTGCCTGCTCGGCCTGGCGGCCGGCGACGCCCTCGGGGCCCCGGCCGAGAACCTGTCGCCGTCGGAGATCCGGCGGCGGTGGGGGCGGCTCACCGAGATCGAGGGCGGCGGGACCGACGACACCGAGTACGCGATCTTCGCGGCCTCCCTGCTCCTCAGGCACGGGCACGCGCTGACCGCGGCCGACGTGGCGGCGGCGTACCGGGCCGAGATCATCCCCAGGGTGACCGGGCCCATGCGCGGAGCGGGTTTCTCCGAGCTGGGCACCATCGAGGCGCTGCGCCGCGGCCTGGAACCGCCGCTGACCGGGCTCGTGCACGCGCACGGCTGGTCGGACGGCCTGGCGATGCGGGCCGCCCCCTACGGGATCTTCTGCCCGGGCGACCCGGACGAGGCGGCCCGGCTGATGGCGCAGGACGGGCTGGTCAGCGGTGCTGACGAGGGCGTACTCGGCGGGCGCGCGATCGCGGGCGCGGTGGCGGCGGCGATGGCCGGGGCCGCGCCGGGCGAGGTGGTGGAGGCCGCGCTGTCGGTCATCCCCGCCGACTCGTGGACGGCCCGCGACGTCGTACGCGCCCGAGCGGCGCTGGCGCACGGCGAGGATCCCGTCGAGGCGCTGCACGAGGCCGTCGTCGTCCGGCACTACCCGTGGACCGACCTCGCCCCCGAGGCCGTCGCCCTGGCCCTGGCCGCCTTCCTGGCCGGGGACGGCGACGTCGAGGCGGCCGTGACGTTCGGGGTGAGCCTGGGCCGCGACGCCGACACGATCGGCGCCATCGCCGGGGCCGTGGCCGGGGCGAGCAGCGGCGAGCGGGGCGTACCCGCCCGCTGGGCCGCCAGGATCGGCCCCGTGACGGGCAAGTGCCTGCCCGTCGTGGCCGGAAGACACGTGCTGGACGTCGCCGACGAACTGGCCGACGAACTGACCGACAAACCGGCGGAAAGGCTGTAGATCACATGTCGGGGGACAGAATCAGGGGAGCCTTCGCCGGGCTGGCCGTGGGCGACGCCGCGGGCTGGCCGGCCGCCAGGCACCGGTCCGCGCTGCACGCGCCCTGGAGCCGGCGGCTGCACCGTGAGCTGGACGCCTTCGCCGAGGAGCACCGGGTCACCACGCTGCCCGTGCCGTTCGCGCTGAACCAGCCCGTCGCGCCGCTGCGGGTGGGCCCGTCCGACGACGCTGAGTGGCTGGCCTGGACGGCGCTGACCATCGACCGGCCGAGGGCCGAGGCGTACGGGGAGCTGGCCGCCCGCAGGACAGAGGCGGACCCGCCCGTGCGGATGCGCATCTCCGTGGCCACCGCGCTGGACAACCTGACCAGGGGCGTCGAGCCGCCCGCCTCGGGGCACGACAACCCGCACCACTTCGACGACGCCGCCGCCGTCAGGGCGGTCGCGTACGGGGCCGTGGGCCGTGACCCCACGCCCGACGCCCAGGTGACGAACGCCCATGACGGTGTGCTGGGCGCCCGTGCCATGGCCGCCGCGGTGGCGGAGGCGGTGGCCACGGGCGAGGTGCGGCGGGCCGCCGAGGCGGCGCTGGCCGTCCTGCCCGACGACACCGCCATCGGCCACAACGCCCGCCTGGCGCTGG
>NZ_BAAAZP010000193.1:0-1689 GCF_039536965.1 Nonomuraea antimicrobica
ACCCAGCTCGCGATCATGCTGTGACCAGCACCCCCGCCGCCACGGGTTGAAAAAGCCTCACTGCACGCGCGGAAATGCATCAGCCCCGGGCATCGCCGGTGGATGGCGAAGCTAACCACGACACTACCTTTTGTCAGTCTGACAAGAATCCCCTGATCATGGTCTTACGGCTGCACGCGGGCACCGTCGGCTTCCTATGGTGGTCCACGAAGCAAAAGACCTGCGGCTGAGAAACCGCAGGTCAGGGGCGAAAATGCCGATCTAGGTAAGTGCTCCCGACAGTGCGCTGGTTCAGGACATGGGAAACCCATGTCGCAAGACATAGGAAACTTCAACGGAGTGTGTCTCGGGGGATAGGCCACCATCGTGATTATGAGCCTGGGCGGTGTGTCCAAGGGCTGGGTGTCCAAGCTGGTGGCCCGCTACCGTGCCGGGGGCGAGGTGGCGTTCGAGCCCCGTTCGCGGCGGCCGCGCGCCTCGCCGAACGCGATCGACGCCGACGCTGTCGAGTCGATCGTCCGGCTCCGCAAGGATCTCACCGAGCAGGGACTGGACGCCGGCCCGGACACGATCGCCTGGCACCTGCGGCAGCACCACGGGCGCACGATGTCCCGAGCCACGATCAATCGGCACCTTACCCGACGTGGGCTGGTGACCTCCAAACCAAGAAACGTCCCCGCTCGTCCTGCATCCGCTTCCACGCAGAGCTGCTGAACGAGACCTGGCAGGCCGGACACCGACACCCACGCCCGCGTATGGCACGACCGCATCGACCCTTCTGGAGTGGTTACCCCGCGCCTGGACGGCTGGCTGCACCACATCGGCATCGGGCGAACCCACGCCCGAACCCACGTCATCCTCCTGATCGACGATTTGCACGTCCGCGTCGTCAACGCCATCACGGGAGAACTCCTGCGAGAGATGACCATCGACCCCACCCGCGACCACCAGCCTCAGGTAAACCCCAACAAGACGAAACCCCCGAACCCGTAGGTTCGAGGGTTTCCGATGTCCCGAGACATCACAGAGTGCCGCCGGCAGGATTCGAACCTGCGGCACCCGCTTTAGGAGAGCGGAGGTTCCTCCGCCTGATCAGGTGCCTTGAGCTGGGCAAACGGTTTATCTAGCGTCTAGGCCACGCAAGATCATCCCGTGCATGTCCCCCGACATGCTGACCCACACTAGTGCGGCACGTAATGGGTGTGATGGCAGGAAGGGAAGGTGCCCTTGGGCCCGGTCTGTCCCAAACCGCTGTTTCATGTTTGCTGCCACCCGCTTCGGGGGCGAGGCGCGCAAAGGTCGAAGATCGGCTACGCAGCGTTATCTCGAGAGGTAGGTGTTGGCCAGCACCCGTGGCACGGGCGCAAGCCGGTGAACCGGGCGATGGACTCGCTGTAGTCCTTGTAGTTCTGCTCGTTCTGGACGAGACGACATGGGTCTGCAGCAGAGTGGTACACAGTCGGACGCTTTGTCGGCGCCGTGCAGACCAAGACCCAGGTCGTGTCACGTGCCGCGCGCTCTTTCTCCGCAATCTGCTCGGTGAGCTTTCTCTCTTCCTGCTGGAGATCCTCCAGCAGATCTTGAACTCTGTCGATGTTCTTCCGCAGGGTGTCGCGCTGGACCTCGAGACTGAGCTGTTTTCATCCTCGGCGGGCACTTGCTGATCACAGCATGATCGCGAGTCCGACG
>NZ_BAAAZP010000194.1:0-3106 GCF_039536965.1 Nonomuraea antimicrobica
GCTCCGGCGGCTCCGGCGGCTCCGGCGGCGGGTCGCGCTTCGGCGGCGGATCACGGTCGGGCGGCGGCGGTTCGCGCGGCTCGGGCGGGCTGTTCGGTGGATCGAGGGGTGGTTCCGGCGGTGGTTCCGGCGGTGGTTCCGGTGGCGGGTCCGGCGGCGGGTCCCGGTCAGGGGGCGGTTCGCGGTCGGGCGGCGGCGGCGGGCTGTTCGGCGGGTCCTCCGGCTCGGGCGGCGGCCCCAGGTCGGGCGGCGGCACCTCGTCCGGCCCTCGGATCTTCGGCTCCGACGAGCCGTCCTCCCGCTCATCAGAGGCGCCCCCGCTCTGGCTGCGCAGCAGCGGCAACGGCGGCGGCTCCGGGGGTGACAACCCCTCGGTGCCCTTCTGGCTCAAGCCGAACAACTCCGACAAGGACTGAGACATGGCGCAGCCAGGTGACAGGCGAGGGGTGGCCTTCGCCGCCATCGTCGTGGTCATCGCAGCGGTCGGCATCTATCTGACGATGTGGCCGGACTCGCCCGACGAAGACGCGGCCGAGCCGCAACAGGTGGTCGCCACCGGTCCGGCCGTGGTGTCGAGCACGCCGCTGGCGACCGCGAGCGCCGAGCCGTTCGACGTCTACTCGTACCTGCCGATGAAGAAGGAGCAGCTCGCCGCGGCGGCGGACCTGGCCGAGCGGTTCACCGCCGAGTACGGCACCTTCCGCCACGACGAGGACCCGGCCGCCTACGCCCAGCGGCTGAAGGCGTACACCACCCCCGAACTCGGCAACACGCTGGCCAGGACGATGACCTCGGCGGGCACCATCGAGCAGAACCGCAACGACCGACTCGTCTCCACGGCCACGGCCCACCTGAAGGAGATCAGGCAGGTCGAGAAGACCTCCATCGTCTTCGTCGTCACGGGCATCAGACAGATCACCGCCGTCAGCGGCAACAAGCAGGCCACCGAGGAGTACGCCGTGACGGTGAGCGAGTTGGGAACCGACTGGCGAATCTTCGACATCAGGCCGTCCACCGAGGGCCAGGAGGGAGACCCTCCTCAGTGAAACTCCCACGAGCACGTATTGCCCTGCTGATCGGCCTCGCCGGGATGTTGATCCTGGTCGCCGTCATCGTCTCGCCGCTGCTGCTGATGTCGATGCCGTCGTTCCTGAGCAACGGCACCACCGTCGACTGCGACGACTCGGTGCAGGTGGAGGAGGTCTCCGACTCGGGCACGTCCGACATCCCCGCCGAATACCTGGAGCTGTACAAGGAGCACGGCAAGAAGATCGGCGTCCAGTGGAACATCCTGGCGGCGGTGGGCAAGCGTGAGACCAACCACGGCCGTTCCGACCTGCCCGGCGTCAAGAGCGGCACCAACTACGCGGGCGCGGCCGGGCCGATGCAGTTCCTGATCTCGACGTGGGGCGGCAAGGCCAGGATCCCGGTGCCGTCCAAGTTCAACGGGTACGCCTCCGACGGCGACGGCGACGGCGTGGGCGACGTCTACAACCCGGCGGACGCCATCCTGGGCGCGGCCAGGATGCTCAAGCGCAACGGCGCCCCCGAGAACGTCCGGCAGGCCCTGTTCGTCTACAACCGGGCCTGGTGGTACGTCGACCAGGTCGAGGAGATCGCCAGGAAGTACGCCAAGTCCGGCGAGGTCAAGGTGCCCCCGCAGGCGTCGGAGGACTGCGACGAGCCGCTGGTCGAGGCCGCGCCGAACGACCTCGTGGCCAAGATCCTGCAGTACGCGCTGGCGCAGCGCGGCAAGCCGTACGTGTGGGGCGGGACGGGGCCCGACTCGTTCGACTGCTCGGGGGTCATCTACGCGGCCTACCAGGCGGCGGGGCTGTCGATCCCGCGTACGACGTTCCAGCAGTGGCCGTTCGGGGTCAAGGTGTTAGCGGGGCAGGAGCAGCCGGGGGACCTGGTGTTCTTCAACGCCGGTCCGGGCACCTCCGCCAACAACCCCGGCCACGTGGGACTCGTCGTGTCGAAGGGCAAGATGCTGGAGGCCCGGTGCCGGTTGTGCGGTCCCATCAAGGTCACCAGCTACCAGGCGCGCGACAACCAGGTGGGCTTCACCCGTCCCCTGCAGAACCCCGACGTGCTCGAACAGCTCAAGAAGCTGCAGAATCCTTCCCTATGAACGCTATGAGGACGTCCGCCGCATGAACGAGGTCGTGGTGGTGGCCGCGGTGATCGTCGCCCCGGGCGGCCGGGTGCTGGCCGCCCAGCGGGCCGAGCCCCCCGCGCTGGCGGGCGGCTGGGAGTTCCCCGGCGGCAAGGTGGAGCCGGGGGAGGACGAGACGGCGGCGCTCGTCCGGGAGTGCCGTGAGGAGCTGGGCGTCGAGATCGCCGTCGGGGCGCGGGTCGGTGACGACTGGCCGCTGTCGGCGGGCTACGTCATGCGCGTCTGGCTCTGCACCCTCGTCTCCGGCACGCCGCAGGCCAGGGAGCACCTGGCGGTGCGGTGGCTGGGGCCTGGCGAGTACTACGACGTCGAGTGGCTCGGGGCCGACCTGCCGGTCATGAAAACCGTGGAGGGCTTGCTCCCGCCGGACTAGGACGCCGGATACCGCAGGATCGAGCCGCCGATCCACTCCGATCCACCCCCGGTCCACCGGCGGGATTACCCGCTGGAGCAGGATGCGGGGGATTAGCTGCTACCTCTCTGTGACACAATGACTACTAGGAGTGATTTGTCGCGGCGGGGGCTCGCGGTGAGGGCTCGCGGTGGGGGAGATGGGGAGCGATGCGGCGTGGCTGGATCGTCACCGGAGCGCTGATCCTGGCGGCGGTACCGTCCGTGCCGGTGGCAGCGACCGGGGTGTCGCTGGTGCTCGAGCGCGTGAACGGCGCCGACATCGCCGAAGGTGTCGGCAAGTGGGTCAGGACCGGTGACGTGCAGAAGTTCCGGGTGCGGCTCAACGGGATGGCCCGGGGAGCGAAGGTCGCGGTGGCGGCCAGCCCGGTGGAGGCGTTGACGGAGGTGGCCTGCGCGCCGTCGTCCGTCCAGGCCGGGCCTCCTCCCACCCGCCCGGCGACGGGCACGGCGGCGGGTGTGGCGACGGGTGTGGCGACGGGCGCGGTGCCCGATGCCGCGGCCGGCGCGGCCGGC
>NZ_BAAAZP010000195.1:0-1211 GCF_039536965.1 Nonomuraea antimicrobica
CGCCCGACCAGATCAACCCCGAACCCTGCCCGGCGGCCGACGGATCGTGCTCGACCTCCGTCTCCAAACGCAACGACCGCGACTCCGGATCAGCTCCATACGCGGAGAACGCCGGCTGCAGCGATGTCAACGTCCACAGCCCTGAAGTCTCCTGACCGGGAGAGGCCGACAAGCCCGACACCACCGGCTTGGAGGTGTCCACCCGGCCCGGCTGCCACTCCGACCACGGGCCCGTCACCCCGCCAGCGGTTGAGGTCCGTACTCGCCAGCGGATCAGCCAGCCGTCCTTCAGCTTGCCCGCCGTCACCACCGGCGACTGCACCCAACATGTGATCAGCGCCGAACACGAACTACTGGACACCGCACCGGCGCCCGACCAGATCAACCCCGAACCCTGCCCGGCGGCCGACGGATCGTGCTCGACCTCCGTCTCCAGCCGTAACGACCGCGACTCAGGATCAGCTCCGTAAGCCGAGAATGTCGGCTGAGTGGACGACAGCGTCCACAGTCCCGCGTTGACCTGGCCGGGGGAGGCTGCCAGCCCTGACACCACCGGCTTGGAGGTGTCCACCCGGCCGGCCTGCCACTCCGACCACGGGCCCGTCACCCCGCCAGCGGTTGAGGTCCGTACTCGCCAGCGGATCAGCCAGCCGTCCTTCAGCTTGCCCGCCGTCACCACCGGCGACTGCACCCAACATGTGATCAGCGCCGAACACGAACCACTGGACACCGCACCGGCGCCCGACCAGATCAACCCCGAACCCTGACCAGCCGCGCCCGGGTCATGCTCGACCTGCGTCTCCAGCCGCAACGACCGCGACTCAGGATCAGCCCCGTAAGCGGAGAAGGACGGCTGCAGCGTCGACAGCGTCCACAGCCCTGAAGTCTCCTGACCGGGAGAGGCCGACAAGCCCGACACCACCGGCTTGGAGGTGTCCACCCGGCCGGCCTGCCACTCCGACCACGGACTCGCCACCCCACCAGTGGTGGACACGCGCACCCGCCAGCGGATCAGCCAGCCGTCCCTCAACTTGCCTTCCGCCACCACCGGCGACTGCAACCAACACGTGATCATCGTTGTGCATGAGCCGCTGGACACCGCACCGGTAGCGGACCAGATCAGCCCGGATCCTTGGCTCGCAGCCGACGGATCATGCTCGACCTGCGTCTCCAAACGCAACGACCGCGACTCCGGATCAGCCCCATACGCG
>NZ_BAAAZP010000196.1:0-55201 GCF_039536965.1 Nonomuraea antimicrobica
CTTCGCCGCCGCCCGCCGCGCTGGCCGCCGCCACCCGCACGCTGCAAGCGCTCGGCGCCCTCACCCACTCCCCGGCCCTCGCCCAGCCGACACCCGTGCGGGTGACCGAGCGAGGGCGGCGGATGGTGGTGGCCGGTGTGCACCCCCGCCTCGCCCGCGTCCTGCTCGACCTCGGGCCCGAGGCCGCCGAGGTGGTGGCCCTGCTGTCGGAACAGCTCCCCCGCGACGTACCGGACGACCTCGTGGAGGTCTGGCGCGCGGCCCGTCGCGGCGGCACCCCCTTCGCCACCCGCTGGCGTCAGGAGGCCGCCCGCCTGCGCCGCACCGCGACAGAAGCCGCGACCACCGGAGCGAGCCACACGACCGGAGCAGCCCCCCGGAGAGCCACTGGCACCGCCCCGAGCCGCCGATCCGATGACGAGCTGGCCGGGACGGCGGTCGCGCTGGCGTTTCCCGAGCGGGTGGCGCGCAGGCGCGGTGCCGGATACCTCATGGCCTCCGGCACCCAGGCCCAGCTCCCCGAGGGCTCCAAGCTCGGCACCGCCGAATGGCTGGCCGTCGCGATCGCCGACCGCCCCACCGGCTCGGCCTCGGCCCGCGTCCGGCAGGCGGTCGTCATTGACGAGGCCACGGCCCGCCTGGCGACCGGCACGACGGTCGAGGACGAGATCACCTGGCGCGTCCCCCCGGGCGAGCGCCGCGGCGACGTCTTCGCCCGCAGGGTCGAGCGCCTCGGCGCGATCGAGCTGTCCGCCACCCCGCTCAAGGACGCCGACGTCCGCCCCGCCATCCTGTCCGGCCTGCGCGCCGAAGACCTCCTGACCTGGACGAAACAGGCCAACGACCTGCGCGACCGCCTGGCCTTCTGCCACCGCGCGATCGGCGCGCCCTGGCCCTCGATGGACGCCCTCATCGACCTGGCCGACCAGTGGCTGGAGCCCGAGCTGTCCAGGGCCCGCCGCCGCGCCGACGTGGAACGCATCGACGTGGCCGCCGCGCTGAGACGCCTGATCCCGTGGAGCGAACGCCTTGAGCGCACCGCCCCCGAACGCATCGAGGTCCCCAGCGGCTCGGCGATCCGCGTGGACTACTCGGGCGAGCAGCCGGTGCTGGCGGTGAAGCTGCAGGAGCTGTTCGGCGAGCAGGAGACGCCGACGATCGCGGGCGTGCCGGTGCTGGTGCACCTGCTGTCCCCCGCGGGCCGCCCGCTGGCGGTCACGGCGGACCTGGCGTCGTTCTGGCGTGACGGATACCGCCACGTACGGGCGGAGATGCGCGGACGCTACCCCAAGCACCCGTGGCCGGAGGACCCGCTGACGGCCCCGCCGACCCGCCGGACGAAGTGATCGCGGGCGACCCCCGTCGACTGGAGGTCGCGCGCCCGGATCAGCGGATGAGGTCGTCGAGGGTCGGGTTCTCGATGACGGGGTGCCGCCCGCCCCCGAGCCCCGCGTCCTTGAACCCGCTGGAGGTGGCCACACAGACGACCGGGCCGTCGAAGTCACGGCGCAGCCGCCGGTATCCGGCCAGCCCGGCCGCCCCCGACAGCTCCTGCCACAGCCCTTGCCTGGCCAGGTCGTGCTGGGCCCGGCGCATCTCCTCGTCGGTGAGGAGCATCGCCTCGCCACCGCTGTCGCGTACGGCCACCACGCCCCGATACCCACCGGCCGAGCCGGCCAGGCCGTACGCGTCGGTGGGCCCCAGGTCGACGACCGTGGCGGGCACGCCCGCGGCCAGCGCCTTGGCGTGCGGCCCACCGGCGGCCGTCTCGCAGGAGAACATGCGCGGCGCCTTCTCCGTCAGCCCGAGCAGCCGCAGCTCGGTGAACCCCTTCCACACGCCGTAGAGCAGCTCGGCGTAGCCGGTGGGCGTGAAGACCGCCGCGGGCACCTCTCCGAGCTGCAGGAACAGCTCGTACGCGATCGTCTTGTAGCCCTCGGCCCCGAACGGGTGCCCGGTGTGCGTCACGGTCTGGTTGCTGACCGGGTGGTAGCCCAGCCGCTCGACGACCTCGCGCAGCAGCGGCCAGCGCGCCTCGACGGGCACGGACACGACCTTGGCCCCGTACGCCCGCACGAACGCCTGCGCGGCGGGCGGCGAGGCGGCGGAGGTCAGGACGATCGCGGGCAGCCCGGCGCGGGCCGCGTACGCGGCGGCAGAGGCCCCGTGGTTGCCGGAGGAGGCGACGACCACGCCCGGCGCCCCGCAGGCGACGGCCGCGCTGACGGCGACGCGGTTGAGCCGGTCTTTGTGCGACCAGGTGGGGTTGCGCGACTCGTCCTTGATGTGCACCTCGCCGAACTCGACCAGCGGCGTGCCGCCCTCCCCCAGCGTGGGCGCGTCGAGCGGCGGCAGCAGCGGCGACCAGCGCGCGAGGTCGGGGCCCGGGTGCTGGGCGAAGAGGCCACGGTCGACCTTCGCGTAGTCGTAGACCACCTCCAGTGGATAGGCGAGCTCGGCGGTGCTGGTCTTGGGGCATCCCCGCGTCAGCGGCGGGAACAGAGGGAAGTCGGCCGAGGGGTCGCCCAGGGAGCGCTGACGGAGGGCAAGCGAAGGTCCGTTCACGTGGAGCGACCCTATCGAGACTGGCAGCCGAGCCTCGCCACGATGCGTGAAAAGCTGCACACTCTAGTCATGTTGTGGGCAGGCAGATCCGCCGTCGAGATCGCGACGGCCGTCAGGAACGGAGAGGTCAAGGCCACGACCGTCGTCGAGGAGCACCTCCGCGTCATCTCCGAGCGGGATCCGGGGGTGGGGGCGTTCCGGCTGGTCAGGGAGCAGGCCCTGGACGAGGCGCGGCTGCTGGAGAAGCGGGGCGACCTGGCGGAGCTGCCGCTGGCCGGGGTGCCGGTGGCGGTAAAGGACAACGTGGAGGTGGCCGGGGAGGCCACCCGCGGCGGGTCCGCGGCCACCCCTGACACGCCCGCGCCCGAGGACCACGTGACGGTGGCGCGGCTGCGCGCGGCCGGGGCCGTGGTGGTGGGCCTGACCAACCTGCCGGAGCTGGGGCTCGTGGCGTTCGGCGACAGCCCGTACGGGATCGTCCGCAACCCGTGGAACCTCTCCCGCACCGCCGGTGGCTCCTCGGCGGGCAGCGCGGCGGCCGTGGCGGCGGGCATGGTGCCGATCGCGCTCGGCAACGACGGCATGGGCTCACTGCGCATCCCGGCCGCCTGCTGCGGCGTGCTGGCCATCAAGCCCGGCACCGGGCTGGTGCCCGCGCCCGCGAACGACTGGGAGCGCCTCACCGAGAACGGCCCGCTGGCGAGGACCGCCGCCGATCTGTCGCTCGCGCTGTCCGTGCTGGCCGGGGACCCGGCGCTGGCCGAGGCGTGGCGGGGCGGGCGGCGGGTCGAACCCCCTCCGCGCCTGCTCCGCTCGGTCTGGGCGGACGACGACCAGGTGTGGGAGCCGCAGCCGCCGCCCGACGGCCCCGAGCCGTTCGACCTGCGGGTGGCATACGCGCCGCAGCCGCTGCCCCCTGGGCTGCGGGTGGACGGGGAGTTCAGGGCCGCCGTGCGCGGGGCGGCCGAGACGTTGCGGGTGGCCGGGCACACGGTGGTCGAGCACGGCCGCCGTCTGCCCGCCTGGCTGGGCCCGGCCTCTGTCGCGTGCTGGCTGGCCAGGGCCGCCGAGTCGGTCGAAGGGCTCGACCGCGGCCGTCTCGAACGCCGTACGCGGGCGCTGGCCAGGGCGGGCCGGGTGCTCGGGGCTCTCGGGCTGGACGGCGTACGCGGCCGGGAGCGCTGGCGCGGCTACGGCGCCGACCAGTGGTTCGGCGACGCCGACGCCCTCATCACGCCCGCACTGGCCGCCATCCCGCCCAGGGCCGAGCGCTGGGGCGAGCGCGGCTTCCTGCGCAACGCGGGGACCAACGTCAGGTACGCCCCCGCCACCGCCCCCTGGAACATGTGCGGCTGGCCCGCCGTCACCGTCCCGCTGGCGACCCACTCCGGCGGGCTGCCCATCGGCGTGCAGATCGTCGCCCCGCCGGGCGGCGAACCGCACCTGCTGGGCCTGGCCGCCCAGCTCCAGGCCGCCCACCCGCCGCTCAGGCCGCCCGGCTTCTCGTTCTGAGAGACCAGGGCGTCCGGGGCCCCGCTCGCCGGTCGGGTGCGCGGCCCCGGACTCGGGTGCTCAGATGCCGACCGGGTGCCAGACGGTCTTGGTCTCCAGGAAGGCGGTCATGCGGCCGGTGCCAGGATCGGCCGTCCAGTCGTCGTCGGAGGGCCGCAGCACGCGCTTGAGGTTCTCCGCCGCCGCCTGCTCGCACCGCAGCGCCAGATCGGCGTCCTGGACGCCGGTCAGGTCGACGGCGTTGACGTCCATGTGCGCCGCCAGCCACGGCGCCAGCTCGTCCTGGCGTCCGGTGAGGATGTTCACGACCCCGCCGGGCAGGTCGGAGGTGGCCAGCACCTCCGCCAGAGTGATCGCGGCCAGCGGCGCGGGCTCGGAGGCCACCACGACGCAGGCGTTGCCGGTCACGATCACCGGGGCCACCACCGACACCAGCCCGAGCAGCGGATCGGCGGGCGCCACCACGGCCACCACGCCGGTCGGCTCGGGCGTCGACAGGTTGAAGTACGGTCCGGCCACCGGGTTGGCCGCCCCGTGCACCGAGGCGATCTTGTCGGACCAGCCCGCGTACCAGACCAGCCGGTCGACCGTCGCGTCCACCCGCTCCAGCGCGGCCCGCTTGCCGCCGCCCAGCTCTTCCGCGAACTGGCCGCGCCGTCCCTCCAGCATCTCGGCGACGCGGTAGAGGATCTGCCCCCTGTTGTACGGGGTGGCACCCGACCAGCCGGGGAACGCCTTGCGCGCGGCCACCACCGCGTCACGGGCGTCCTTGCGCGAGGCCCGTGAGGCGTTGGCGAGGAAGTCGCCCTTGGCCGAGGTCACGGGGTAGGACCTCCCACTCTCAGAGCGCGGGAACGCCCCTCCGATGTACAGCTTGTAGGTCTTTCTGACGGACAACCTACTCATCGCCCCGCCCTCTCCACGTGGACTCCTGCGACATCTCGACCGGCACGAAGACCTGGCCGCACCGGCTGACGCCGCAGCGGTGGGCGAACCAGCCGGTGCGTACGGGCCGGCCGGCCCTGGCGAAGGCGTGCCCTCTCGTGGCCTGCGCGCGCCGCTTCCCGCGACGGGCGCGGCGGTGCTCACACGTCAAGGTAGGCCCCCAGCCCGTGCCGTCCGCCCTCGCGCCCGTAGCCGGACTCCTTGTAGCCGCCGAAGGGCGAGGCGGGGTCGAACTTGTTGAAGGTGTTGGCCCACACCACCCCGGCCCTGAGCCGGTCGGCCATCCACAGGATGCGCGAGCCCTTCTCGGTCCACACGCCCGCGGAGAGCCCGTACGGCGTGTTGTTGGCCTTCTCCACGGCCTCGGCCGGGGTGCGGAAGGTCAGCACCGACAGCACCGGCCCGAAGATCTCCTCCCTGGCGATGCTGTGCGACTGCGCCACCCCGGTGAACAGCGTCGGCGGGAACCAGAACCCCTTGGCCGGCAGCTCGCAGGCGGGCGACCAGCGCTCGGCCCCCTCCGCCTCGCCGAGGTCGCTCAGCCGCCGGATCTTGGCGAGTTGCTCGGCCGAGTTGATCGCGCCGATGTCGGTGTTCTTGTCCAGCGGGTCGCCCAGGCGCAGCGTGCCCAGCCGGCGCTTGAGCGCGGCCAGCAGCTCCTCCTGGACCGACTCCTGCACCAGCAGCCGCGAGCCCGCGCAGCAGACGTGCCCCTGGTTGAAGAAGATGCCGTTGACGACGCCCTCGACGGCCTGGTCGATGGCGGCGTCGTCGAACACGATGTTCGCGGCCTTGCCGCCCAGCTCCAGCGTCAGCTTCTTGCCGGTGCCCGCCACGCTCCTGGCGATGATCCGGCCGACCTCGGTGGAGCCGGTGAAGGCCACCTTGTCGACGTCGGGGTGGGCCACGACGGCCGCGCCGGTCTCGCCGGCGCCGGTGACGATGTTGACCACGCCAGGCGGCAGGTCGGCCTGGCGGCAGATGTCGGCGAACAGCAGTGCCGTCAGCGGCGTGGTCTCGGCCGGCTTGAGCACCACCGTGTTGCCGCAGGCCAGCGCCGGAGCGATCTTCCAGGCCAGCATGAGCAGCGGGAAGTTCCACGGGATCACCTGCCCGGCGACCCCCAGCGGTTTCGTCCCGAACCCGGCGTGCTCCAGCTTGTCGGCCCAGCCCGCGTAGTAGAAGAAGTGCGCCGCCACCAGCGGCAGATCGACGTCGCGCGACTCCCGGATGGGCTTGCCGTTGTCGAGCGACTCGAGCACCGCCAGCTCCCTGGCCCGCTCCTGGATGATGCGCGCGATGCGGAACAGGTATTTCGCGCGCTCGGCGCCCGGCAGCGCGCTCCAGACGCCGAACGCCTTGCGCGCCGCCTGCACGGCCCGGTCGACGTCGTCGGAGGAGGCCGTGGCGATCTCCGCCAGCGTCTCCTCGGTGGCCGGGTTGACGGTCTTGAACGAGGGGCCGGAACCGTCGACGAACTCGCCGTTGATGAACAGGCCGTAGGAGGGACTCAGGTCGACGACGTCGCGCGACTCGGGTGCGGGTGCGTATTCGAACATCGGCTAGTCCAGGGTGAAGTAGTCGGGGCCCGCGTACCGGCCGGTGGCCAGCTTCTGGCGCTGCATCAGCAGGTCGTTGAGCAGCGAGGAGGCGCCCAGCCGGAACCACTCGGGGGTCAGCCAGTCGTCGCCGGCGCTCTCGTTGACCAGCACCAGGTTCTTGATCGCGTCTTTCGTCGTACGGATGCCGCCCGCCGGCTTCACGCCCACCTGACGGCCGGTCGCGTCGCGGAAGTCCCGCACCGCCTCCAGCATGATCAGCGTCACCGGCGGCGTGGCGGCCGGAGAGACCTTGCCGGTCGAGGTCTTGATGAAGTCGGCGCCGGCCAGCATCGCCAGCCAGGACGCCCGCCGCACGTTGTCGTAGGTGGACAGCTCGCCGGTCTCCAGGATCACCTTCAGGTGGGCCGCCCCGCAGGCCGCCTTCACCGCGACGATCTGCTCGTAGACCTTCAGGTAGTCGCCGGACAGGAACGCGCCCCGGTCGATCACCATGTCGATCTCGTCGGCGCCCGCCGCCACCGCCAGCGCCGTGTCGCTCACCTTGACCTCGAGCGAGGTGCGGCCGCTGGGGAACCCGGTGGCCACCGAGGCGACCTTGACGCCCGTGCCCCTCAGCTCGTCGGCCGCCACCGCGACCAGGTCGGGATAGACGCAGACGGCCGCCACCGAGGGCGCGTCGCCGCCGGGGCGCACGGCCTTGGCGCACATGGCCCGCACCTTGCCGGCCGTGTCGGCCCCTTCCAGGGTGGTCAGGTCGACCATGGAGATGGCCAGGTCGATGGCGTGCGCCTTCGCCGTTGTCTTGATCGAACGGGTGCCCAGCATCGCCGCCCGCTGGTCCGCGCCGACCCGGTCGACACCGGGCAGGCCGTGCAGGAATGCTCGCAGCGTCGCGCCGGACGAACCGACGTCGGCGAGCGAGGTAGTCACAGTTGACACCTAGACAGCATCGCCGACCAGCCCCTCCACCTCCAAACCGGACCACCTTAGGGCACTCGGGCCCGCGTACGTAGGTATGCCGGGGGCCACCGGCGGGCCGTAGATAGGGCATGCGCCCGATGTGCCGGGCCGGGCCTTAGCACGAACCTTAAAGGTGTCAGGAAGTAGCACGAAATATCAGAGATCACAGGGAGAAACCCCATGCATCCCGACATTGAGTACGAGCTCATGAAGAACAACGCGAGCGAGCTGCGCAGGGCCGCCGCCGAGCACCGGCGCGTACGCGAGGCCCAGCGCCACAACAAGGCCGAGCGCCGCTCGGTCTTCGGCAAGCGCCGTTCCGCATGACCACCCTACGAGAGCCCGGCCACCTCCCTCGTGGCCGGGCCTCGGTGCCCCCGTAGAACCACCTCGGCACCCCTGTGCAGCCGCCCCGGTGCACCCGCGAGGCCGCCTCGACACACCCCCATAAAAGCCGTCGAAAGCACCAGATGGGGCATGACATGCTGGATGATATGCGGGGACGATCTGTCAGTCCCGTCTTCGTCGGGCGGGAAGAGGAGCTCGCGGCTCTGACCGAGAGCTTCGACGAGGCCCGGAAGGGCACGGTGACGGCCGTCCTGCTGGGAGGCGAGGCCGGGGTCGGCAAGACCCGGCTGGTTCAGCGCTTCGCCGACCGCTGCGTGGCCGACGGCGCCCATGTGCTGTTCGGCGGCTGCGTCGAGCTGTCCACCGAGGGCCTGGCGTACGCGCCGTTCACCGCCGCGCTCCGGCAGCTCGTCAGAGAGCAGGGCCCGGCCGCCGTGGCGGGGCTGCTGCCCGACGGCGCCGCCCGCGACCTCGCGCGGCTGCTTCCCGAGTTCGGCGAGCCCAACAGCGACGGCGAGACCGACACCGGCCGCGCCCGGCTCTTCGAGCAGTTCCTCACCCTGCTCGAACGCCTGGCGGAGCACCGCCCCACCGTCCTGGTCATCGAGGACATCCACTGGGCCGACAGGTCCAGCCGCGACCTCATCGCCTTCCTCAGCCGCAACCTGCAGATCCCACAGGTCCTGATCGTGATGACGTACCGATCGGACGACCTGCACCGCCAGCATCCGCTCCGGCCGGTGCTGGCCGAGCTGGGCCGGGTCCACGGCGTGCACCGGCTCGACCTGCCCCGCCTGTCGAGAGACGAGGTCGGGCAGCAGATGACCGCGATCCTCGGCAGGATCCCGGAATACGCCAAGGTCGAGAAGGTCTACGAGCGCAGCGAGGGCATCCCCCTCTTCGTCGAGGCCATGCTGGAGAGCGGCGACGACGGCTCGTTCCCCGAGTCGATGCAGGACCTCATCCTCAGCTCCGTCGAGCGCCTGCCCGAGGAGACCCAGCGCGTGCTGCGCGTGGCCGCCGCGGGCGGCAACCGGGTCGGCCACGCGCTGCTGGCCGCCGTGAGCGGCCTGTCCGACGTCGAACTGGAGACGGCGCTGCGCCCCGCCATCGCCGGCAACGTGCTGCAGATCGCCGACAGCCGCGCCTACGTCTTCCGCCACTCCCTGATCCGCGAGGCCGTCCACGACGAGCTGCTGCCGGGCGAGCACCAGCGCCTGCACGCCAGGTTCGCCCAGGAGATCTCCAAGGACCGCGGCCTCGTCCCGCCCGGCCGTGCGGCCGTCGAGCTGGCCCACCACTGGTACGGCGCCCGCGACGACCGCTGGGCCCTGACCTCCGCGTGGGAGGCGGCGCGGAAGTCGTTCAAGGCGTACGCCTACACCGAGGCCGTCCCGCTGCTCGAACGCGTGCTCATGCTCTGGGACCGCGTGCACGACGCGGCCGAGCTGATCGGCGCCGACCACACCGCCGTGCTGGAACGCGCATCCGAGGCGGCCTACGCGGGCGGCGACGTGGACAAGGGCGCCAAGTTCGTCAAGGCCGCGCTGTCCGATCTGGACGAGACCCGCGAGCCGGCCCGGGTGTCGCAGCTCATCGTGCGCTGGGCGGCGGTCAAGAACTCCAAGGGCCAGCCCGGCGTCATCGACGACCTCAGGCACGCGCTGCGGCTCGTCCCCGCGGGCACCCTCGACTGGGCCGAGGTCATCACGCCGCTGAGCCGGCACCTCATGCTGCGGGGCGAGATCGAGCAGGCCGGTCAGCTCATCGCCGAGGGCCTGCGCTGGACCAGGGAGCACGGCGACCGCTGCCTCGAAGGCGACCTGCTGATGAACCTGGCGCTCGGCCACTCACTCGACGGGCAGCTCGACGCCGTGATCACCGTCAACGAAGAGGCGCTGGAGATCGGGCGGGAGGAGGGCTCGGCCCGCATCATCACCCGGGCGATGGCCAACAACGTCGACGTGCTGCTCGACATGGGCCGCGCGGAGGAGGCACTGAGCCTGGCGGAGGACGGCTGGCGGATCGCCAAGAAGTACGGCCGGCTGCGCGGCAGCGGCCTGTTCATCCTGAACAACTGGTCCGAGGTGCTGGAGGCGATGGGCCGCTGGGACGAGGCCATCGACATCGTCGAGAGCGCGCTCAGCCACGGCCCCTCACTGCGCACCCGGTACGCCCTGCTGCGCGTGCGCGCCGACATCGCCCTGGCCAGGGGCGAGATGCAGCTCGTGGAGAGCATCCTGTCGGAGATCGGCGTGTTCAAGGACCGCGCGGAGGAGTTCGTCCAGGACATCATCAGCAACGCCCGCCTGCTCATCGGCTGGCACCTGACCAAGGGCGAGCCGGCCGCCGCGCTGTGCGAGGCCGAACGCGTGCTCTCGCACCCCAAGCAGTCCAGCAAGGCCATGCTGGGCTGGCGGCTGCTGTCGCTGCTGCCCACGGTCTGCGACGCCGCCCAGGACACCGAGCCCGAGCGGTCCGCCGCGGTCCGGGCGCACGCGGCCGAGGTGGCCGCCGAGCTGTCGGTCACCGGGCCGGTGGTGGAGGCGTACCGGCTGACGTACTCGCGTGACTTCGACGCCGCGGCGGCGGCCTGGGAGCGGCTCAACCGCCCGCACAACCGGTCCAAGGCCCTGCTGCGGGCGGCCGGGGTGGCCGCCCGCGCCGGCGATCGGGAGGGCGCGGCGACCCGCCTGGAGGTGGCGCTGCCGCTGGCCACGGCGCTGCGCGCGACGCCGCTGGTGGCGGAGATCGAGGTCCTGTGCCGCCGGGTGGGCGGCACGCAGGCGGCGCACCAGCCGTCGGAGCTGCTCACGCCGCGGGAGCTGGAGGTGCTGCGGCTGGTGACCCAGGGGCGTACCAACCGGGACATCGCGGCCGAGCTGTTCATCTCAGCGAAGACCGTGAGCGTGCACGTGTCCAACATCCTGGCCAAGCTCGGGGTCACCACGCGCGGCGAGGCCGCCGCCGCCGCTCACCGCCTGTCCCTGCTGTCCTGAACCTCGTTCTCCAGGGGACTCAGAGGATCGCCTCGACCAGCAGCACGATTCCGAAGATCGCGAAGGCGGCGGACGCGCCGTACCGGATAACCTTCTCGGGCAGGTGCTTGCCCAGCAGCCGGCCGACCAGGATGGCCAGCGCGTCCGCCGCCACCATGCCCACCGTGGACCCGATCCAGGTGCCCACCCAGTCGTGCTGCGTGGCCAGGGTGATGGTGGCCAGCATGGTCTTGTCGCCCAGCTCGCTCAGGAAGAACGCCGCCGTCACCGCGATCACGGCGTTCCTGGTGGTGCGCCCGGCCTTGCTCGCCTCCTCGTCGCTCAACTCGTCGCCGCGCAGCGTCCACAGAGCGAACCCGAGGAAGGCCAACCCCGCCACCACCGAGATGGCCGTCGTCGGCAGCGCGTCACCGATCAACCCGCCCACGAGCACGCTCACCAGGTGAACGGCGGTCGTGGCGATCGTGATGCCCGCGAGCACGGGCCACATCTTGAAACGGGTAGCGAACGTCATCGCCATCAACTGGCTCTTGTCGCCCAGCTCGGCGACGAAGATGACGCCCAGACTGATCCAGAAAGCTTCCAACGCTCCTCTTCCGCGCGACCGGGCCGGAAGAAGGTACCCGGGGAGAATTTTCGGGCACGGCTTCGGCCCGGCAGCGTCTTTGTCCATGACTGCCAGGCCGAAGGTCTCGTCCGCCCGTATCAGGCCCGCGTGACCGGGCGCGAGCACGCGCCAGTGTGTCGATCACGCGATTGGGACTACTCCCCTTCGGAATTACCGAAACACCATAACAGCCCCAAGAGACCGTCTATTCCCCGAGGGTGCAGCCCACCATCACCGGCTCGTTGACCAGCGTGACCCCGAACTTCTCGCGTACGCCGGCACGCACCTCCCTGGCCAGGGCCAGCAGGTCTTCCGTGGTGGCGCGCTCGGTGGGATTGGTGAGGGCGAGCGTGTGCTTGGTGGAGATGCGTACGGGGCCGAGCTCGTAGCCCTTCGGGTAGCCGGCCTGCTCGATCAGCCACGCGGCGGGCACCTTGACCAGCCCGCCGGGCAGATCCCAGCGCGGGTGCCCGGGAGCGCGCACGGCCAGCTCCTCCGCCTCCCGCGCGGTGAGCACCGGGTTGGTGAAGAACGACCCCGCGCTGCGGGTGTCGGGGTCTGCCGGGTCGAGCACCATGCCCTTGCCGCGCCGCACCCCCAGCACGGCCTCGCGGGCCCGGTCGAGCGGCACCCGGCCGCCCGCCTCCGCGCCCAGCCTGCGGGCCAGCTCGTCGTAGACCACCGGGCCGGACAGCTCGGACAGGTCGAGCGCGTACGTGACCGCCAGCACCACGTAGCGGGCCAGGTCACGCTTGAAGACGCTGTCGCGGTAGGAGAAGCCGCACTGCCGTGCCTCCAGGTCCACCACGTGCCGGGTGCGCCGGTCGTAGGCGCGCACGCACCTGATCGTCTGGGCGACCTCCTGCCCGTAGGCCCCGACGTTCTGGATGGGCGTCGAGCCCACCAGCCCCGGCACGCCGGACAGGCACTCGATGCCCGACCAGCCCTCGGCCACCGCGCGGGCCACCAGCTGGTCCCAGTCTTCGCCCGCCTCGACCGTCACGACGACCTGCTCGCCGTCGCGCGAGACGGCCACGCCCTCGGTGGCGACCTTGATGACCAGCCCGTCGAACCCCTCGTCGGACACCACCACGTTGCTGCCCCCACCGAGCACCAGCGTGGGGACGGCGCTCCTGTCGGCCTCGGCGATCAGCGAAACGAGCTGCTCCGCCGAGGTGGCCTCCGCGAATTCGCGAGCGGGGCCGCCCAGGCGCAGCGTGGTGTGCGGCGCGAGCATCTCCATGAGCAACAAGCTTATGAGGCGCGCAGCATCCGCAGCACCCCGTCGTAGTTGCGACGGGACTCCCGGTCCAGGTAGTCGGGGGCGATCTCGTGCCGTCCGAGGAGGGTGACGGGCAGCAGCTCGCTGGGCACGACCAGCTCGCCGGGCAGGGCCAGGGAGAGCTCCAGGTCGGCGTAGCGGCCGTAGTGGGCGTCCGCGGGCAACGCGCTCAGGGCCTGCGCCCTGCGTACGGCGATCAGCTCCCCGGTC
This sequence comes from Nonomuraea antimicrobica, assembly GCF_039536965.1. Lineage (NCBI taxonomy): Bacteria > Bacillati > Actinomycetota > Actinomycetes > Streptosporangiales > Streptosporangiaceae > Nonomuraea > Nonomuraea antimicrobica. Next base: position 12,991 of record NZ_BAAAZP010000196.1, read on the forward strand.
AGCGCCCGCACCCGGCCGGGCCCCGCCCGCTCCCACTCCGGCCGGTCGCCGCCGTCCGCCGGCTCCACGCCCTTCCATCCGGCCGCCACCGCGCCCTCCACGACCGCCGCGATCAGCGGGGTCAGCGCGTCGGCGCCCAGCACGACGTTCGTCTCCATCAGCACGTGCACCTCGGCCTCGTCGAGCTGCAGCAGCTTCGTACGGCTCTCACCCCAGGTCGCGGTGCCGCCACGCCAGTGCGGGCGCTCCGTCACGTGCCATTCGACGATCCGGTCGGGGTGGCGTCCTGCCAGCTCGCGCAGGACGTCTCCGGCGCCGTCCACATTGCCCAGGTCGAGGGCGAGCACCCGGGCGGCCGTGTGCTCGATCACCGACCGCAGGCACCTCCTGAGGTCGTCGGGCCAGCCGTCCACGAGCAGGCTCACGCTGGCGGTGACGTCCTTGGTCTCCAGGCGCAGCCGCTCGATGTTCACGCCCTGCACGTCGAGGCGGTTGGTGGCCAGGGTGGCGTCCCAGGTGCGCTGGGCGTGCAACATGCCGTCACCCGGGTCGCCGTGCTGGCCGGGGCCGCCGAAGATGCCCAGGTCCGCGGCCGGGTTGAGCCTGGGGTGCACGCCGTGGGGCCGGGAACCCGCCGTGCCCACCCCGGTCGCCGCCCCGGCCCGCCGCCCGGCCCCTTCAGCCCGGCCCTCCCGCCCGGCCCTTTGAGCCCGGCCCTCCCGCCCGGCTCCGGCCTCCCGCCGCGCCCCCTGCCCATGTGGGGCCTCTTGGCTCGCGGAGGTGATCGGCGTGCCGCCCACCGGGTCGCGTCCGGTACCGGAACCGGCCGCCGGGTCCGGGCGCGCGGGGCGCAGCCGTCCGGGCGGCTTGCCGTCGGTCACGGCGGAAACGGGAATCGATCGAACCGTCGGCCAGACCAGTCGCGCAGCTTCACTCATACGGAGACGCGCTACCCGAGACCCGCCCCTTATATCACCAGGCCCGCGATCGGAGCGACCCGGCCCCCCGGAACCGCCCAGGACGACCGCCACGCCCTTCGACCACGGACGATCAGGAGAGCTGCACCACCGCCCGTGCCTTCGACAGCACCCGCGCCTCGCCCGACCTGGCGGTGAGCCCGATGACCACCCGCTTGTCCTCCAGCTTCTCCTCCACCACGCCGCTGACCGACACCATGGCCCCCCGGTCATCGTCCGGTACGACCACCATCGACGAGAACCGCACCCCGAAGTCGACCACCGCGCCCGGGTCCCCCACCCAGTCGGTGACGAACCGCCCCGCCTGCGCCATCGTGTACATGCCGTGCGCGATCACGTCGGGCAGCCCGACCATCTTGGCGAAGCGCTCGTTCCAGTGGATCTGGTTGAAGTCGCCGGAGGCCCCCGCGTACATCACCAGGTTGGCCCTGCGCACGTTGTAGTCCACGGCCGGGATCTCGTGCCCGACCTCGACCTCGTCGTACCGTACCTTGGCGCCCATCTCAGCCCGCCCCTCCGCGCTCGACGATCGTGTTGTACGTGACGCACACCGGCTCACCGTCGACCGTGTTCACGTCGCTCCTGACCGTCAGCAGCTCGTTGTGTCCGGCGGTGCGGATGTCGGTGATCGTGGACGTCATCACCAGTTCGTCGCCCGCGTGGATGGGGCGTACGTACTCGAAACGCTGCTCGCCGTGGACCACCATGGCGAGGTTCAGCCCCAGGTCGGGGTCCACCAGCGCCTCACCGCCGCTCTGCAGGCTGAACACGATGGGGAACGTGGGCGGCGCGATCACGTCGGGGTGCCCGGCGGCCTGGGCGGCCTCCCTGTCGCGGTAGAGCGGATTGTGGTCGCCGATCGCGGCGGCGAACTCCCTGATCTTCACCCGGCTGACCTCGTATGGGGCACTCGGGGGATAGGTTCTGCCCACGAAGTCGCGGTTCAAGGCCATCGCTGCTCCCTCGCCTGTCTCCGTCCCAGCGCTGATGACGCCGACGCTAACAGAACAAGGTTCGGCTGTCGCCGTTCATGGGCTGCTCTTTGCCGGCGAACAAGCCGACCCCGGCAGAAGCCTCCCAGCCAACACAGAACCCCCGCTCCGAACGGGAGCCGGGCCGACCACAGCAGGACTCCCGGACCCCGGCAAGACCCGCAGCAAACATGCCAGCGCGGACAGACGCGGGCAGCCCGGACAGACGCGGTAGCCGTGCGCAGGGCAGCCCCGGAAGCAACCGGCCACCGCAGGCGCAGCCGTGGCGGCCTGGGCAGTCACGGGAGCAGCCGGGCCACCTCGGGGGCCATTGGGAAAGGGCGTGCAGGGTGTGCAGACACGACGAAACCGGCGCCCTGTCGGGGACGCCGGTTGCGCGTTATGAAGGTTATGGGGCAGAAGCCCTGCCCGGAGAACCTAGCGGGTCTCGCGGTGCGCGCGGTGGCAGCGGCAGTTGGGGCAGTACTTCTTCAGCTCAAGCCGATCCGGGTCGTTGCGCCGGTTCTTCCGCGTGATGTAGTTGCGGTGCTTGCACTCCTGGCAGGCCAGCGTGATCTTCGGCCTAACGTCGGTGGCAGCCACTTGGGAGTGCCTTTCTACGTTCGGGACATGGACACGCCCGTACCCAGGCCGGTCGACCTGGGATTGGGCAGTAGCGGAGGCCGGACTTGAACCGGCGACACAACGATTATGAGCCGTTTGCTCTGCCTGACTGAGCTACTCCGCCTTTGAGCCGGAACGACCCGGCCCGTAGAGGATACCCGACGTGGCGAGCACATTCGTAACTCACCCGATCAGGTGGGGTGCTCCCAGTATGCCTCAGGAACCCCCGACAACCGAAATCAAAAAGCGGCAGCCCCGTCTGCCACCCCCGCGCGCGAGGATGATCAGCGTAGCAGCAGACCGCACGCCCGGCGAACCCGTCACGCCACCGACCTCAGCCCCGACCTCAGCCATGGCCTCAGCCCTGTCCCCGACCTCAGCCCTCACCCCGGCCCCGGCCCCGGAGCCTCAACCCCGGAACCTCGCCCCCGACACTGCGGCCCGACCCTGGCCAGGAATGACGAACGCCCGGCTCCAAGAAATCCTTGGACCGGGCGTTTTCACCTCAATTGTGCGAGCCCCCAAACGGAATCGAACCGTTGACCTTCTCCTTACCATGGAGACGCTCTGCCGACTGAGCTATAGGGGCCTGCCCGGCGCTGCGGACAGGTGTAACCATACACGGCACTCAGCGATGATGCGAACTCGTTCTGGCCTCCGCGGGCGATCTTGTCGCCCGCCACACCGGGAGCTCGACCACCTCGCACAGGTCGGCCAGATCGACGTGCCTGGCCACCTCCGAGACGGAGGTGCAGTCGGCGACGACCCGCCCGTTTCTGCGCACCCGCAGCACTTGCCGCCCGGCCCGCACGGCACCCACGACGTCGTAGCCGTCGAGCCCCACCCATCGCCTTTCCATAGCGGCACAGATTAGCCGTGGGGTCTCTCATTTTCGCCACGCCACACGCGTTACACGCATACCAAATCGGTACGAATCCACCCCCACAGCCAGCCCCAATACCGAAAGACTCATTCGGCACCCGCGCGAAATGCCTGCTCAGTACCGGTAGAACCCCGCGAGGTCGGCCCTGTCGCGGATGTCGTCGATCCGCACGATGGACCCGGTGTAGGGCGCGTTCATCATCTTCCCGCCGCCCAGATAGATGCCGACGTGGTGGGTCTTGACGGCCCGCTTCCCGATCTGGCCGAAGAACACCAGGTCACCGGGCCGGGCGGCGGAGACGCGGCGCATCTTCCTCACCTGGTCGTCGGTGTTCCCCGGCCCCAGCACGTCCTCCCCGTGCGCCATCGCGTACACCCATCGCGCGAAGCCCGAGCAGTCGAGCCCGAGCGTCGTGGCGGCCGGGCAGGGCTTGATCTGGCCCCGGTAACCCCGGCAGGTCCCCATGGACGGCCCAGGATCCTCGCCGTGACCGCCGCCCCACGAGTAGACGATCTGCCGCTGCTCGATCTCGTACGCGAGCCGCACGGTCAACGGCGGCACCGGCAGGCTCAGCGGCACCGAGGCCGTGGCGGTCAGCAGGAGCAGCGCCGCCCCCGTCACCGCCAACCGCCGCTTCATCTCACACATCCCCCCAAAGCTCGCGCCATGGGATTCATCCTGCCCTATCCCCACGCATACCGCTTTGTCCCGTTTTATCCTGCTTTGAGAGTAAGCTTCACCGAGCCGACGGTCACGTACACACCCACCGTCCCCTTCGACTTCGCGGGCTTGGTGGTGATCGTGAACGTCACCTTCTGCCCGCGCGGCAACTCGTCGATCCGGCACCGCACCGCCGTCCCGCTGAACGTGCACCCCGGCGCCTTCACCACCCGCTGCCCGCCGAACGTCCGCCCCGACACCTTGACGTCCTTGACCGGATGCGGCCCCGTGTTGGAGATCGTGACCGTGTACGTCTTCCTGCTCTTGGCCTGCCCCGACACCCTCACCTCCGCGGGCGGGTTGGCCAGCGACTCAAGCTGCGACTGCGAGCCGTTGAACGAGTTCTGGCCCCCGACCAGCGGCCCCTTGTCGGCCGACTGCCAGAACGTGTGCTTCTTCCAGCTCTTGGGCAGCTCGCCAGGGTCGCTGCCCCAGCGGGCCAGCCACAGGGGGTTCGACTTGAACTTGTCGGAGTTCCCCGTACAGGTCTGCCACCAGCTCGTGGTGGTGTAGATGATCGCGTGCCGGCCGGTCGCCTCGCGGTACTTGGCGGTGAAGTCCTTGAGCCAGGTGACCATGTCCTCGGCGGACAGGCCATAACAGTGGTTCTTTCCGTTCCTATCCTGGTACGGGTTGTCCTCGATATCGAGCACTCCCGGAAGCGTCTGGCCGTCGCTTACCCAGTTGCCGCCGTTCTGCAGGAAATAGTCGGCCTGCGCTGCCCCGCCGGATTCGTGCGGTTGCGCAAAGTGATATGCGCTGCGGATGAGACCGGCCGCTGCGGCGCCGCCATGCTGGGCCTCGAAACGGGGATTTCGGTAGTCCGTACCCTCGGTGGCCTGCACGAACGCGAACTTGGCGCCGCCCGTGGCCACGCTTTGCCAGTCGATGTCGCCCGTCCAGTTACTGACGTCGACGCCCGGCACTCCATCGGCCGCCTGCGCGACCCCGGTCATACCGACCGTAGCAATTACCGCAAATAACAAGAGACGTTTCACGCCCGAGATCATTGCGGAGCGGCACACAATTCCGCAAGTCCACGAATATCCACCTCTTTAGCGGCGTCAATCCAATAGACCGGCCCAAGCCCCAACGGCCGCGCCACCGCCGCCCACTCCGCCCACCGTTCGTCGCCGACCTCGCCGTCGTGGTGCACGGCGTGCCGCACGCGCGCCTCGTACCGCCGTCTGGCCGGCTCGACCGGTACGTCGCACCAGATCTCGCGCACGCCGGGCCCCGCCCGCACCCCCGCTCGTGCGAGCCCGGCCAGCACGACCGGCCGCAGTGGTGCCGGCCAGGGGCTCTCCAGCACCGCACCGCGCCCGGCGGAGGCGAGCAGCGTCCACATGCTCTCGCCCGCCGCCGTCCCCAGTCGCCTGCTCCACTCGCGCCCGTCCAGCTCCCCGGGACGTTCGAGCACGTCGGCCGGCGTCTCCTCGAGATCGTCCTTGCTGAAGACGGGCCAACCGAGCTGCCGCCCCAGCGCCCGCGCCAGTGTGGTCTTGCCGGACCCGGGAAGACCGTTCACGAGAACCACTCGTTCGCACATGGCCGGGATGCTCGCAGAGCCGCGCTCGGAAATCTTGGGGACGCAGGAAGAAGCCGCAGGTCAGGGCCCGGAAATTCGTCACGTGCGAAGGCCGCCCAGCACGTCGTTTCCCCAGGTCAGAGCGTTATGTGTACCTAATGTTCGCGTTTGCCAAACCCCCTTCGGCCTGCCCAAACTGGACCGATCCTCAAAAGCGCCCCCGACCAGGGGTTTCTTCGCCATGCCCGGAGGAGACCGACCATGATCCACACCCGGGGACTGACCCGAGTTTTCACGATGAAGAAGGAGACCGTAACGGCCGTAAAAGGCATCGACCTCGACGTGGAGGCCGGGCAGCTCGTGGCGTTCCTGGGCCCGAACGGCGCGGGCAAGTCCACCAGCCTGCGCATGCTCACCACCCTCCTGCCCCCCACCTCCGGCACCGCCTTGGTGGCCGGTCACGACGTGACCCGCGAGCCGGGGGCCGTACGCGCCCGCATCGGCTACGTCGGCCAGCGCAACGGCGCGGGCGAGGACCAACTCGTCCGCGACGAACTGGTCACCCAGGGCCGCTGCTACGGGCTGCACCCAAGAGAGGCCGCCACCCGCGCCGACGAGCTGCTCGACCTGCTCGATCTCACGTCGCTGGCCAAACGGGTGCCCGGCACACTGTCAGGCGGCCAGCGCCGCCGCCTCGACATCGCCCTCGGCCTCGTCCACCGCCCCGACCTGCTCTTCCTCGACGAGCCCTCCACCGGCCTCGACCCCAGGAGCCGCGCCGACATCTGGCAGCACATCCTGCGGCTGCGCGAGACGTACGGGACGACGTTGTTCCTGACCACCCACTACCTGGAGGAGGCCGACAACATGGCCGAACGGGTGGTGATCATCGACGGCGGCCGCATCATCGCCGACGGCACCGCGGAACAGCTCAAGAACGACCTGGCCGGCGACCACATCACGATCACCACCAGCACCGCGGAGGAGGCCGGGACGGCCGCCGGGATCGGCGGCGGCACCGCCGACGGCACCACCGTCCGTCTGCGGGTCGCCAAGGCCGCCGCCGCGCTGCCCGACTACCTGCGCACCCTCGACGCCGCCGGCATCAAGGTCACCACCGCCGAGACCATCCGTCCCACACTCGACGACGTGTTCCTCACCCTCACCGGGAGAAGCCTCACCGATGACGACATTCCTGCGTGACACCATCACCATCTTCTCCCGCGAGTTCAGGCCCAGCCTGCGCAACCCGACCGGGTTGATCTTCGACATGGGGCAGCCGCTGCTGTTCCTCTTCCTGTTCGGCTCGCTGCTGGGCGGGGCGGTCGGCTCGTCCTGGCAGTGGTTCGTGCCGGGGATCCTGGTCATGATGTGCCTGACCGGGCCCATGAGCGCGGGCTACACGCTGCTGGTCGAGCTGATCGGGGGCGCGATGGAGCGCCTGATGGTCACCCCCGTCAACCGGACCGCGATGCTGGTCGGCAAGAGCATGAAGGCCATGCTCACCCTCCTCGTACAGGCGGTGCTGATCATCGTGCTGGCGCTGCCGCTCGGCTTCGAGCTGCACGTGGCCGGGGTCCTGGCGGGGCTGGCCCAGCTCGTGCTCTTCAGCGTGGGGCTGGGGGCGTTCTCCTTCGTGCTGGCCATCAGGTCGGCTCCCGGCGGCACCCTGTTCTACGTCGTGAGCCAGTCGATCATGTTCCCGTTGCTGCTGCTGTCGGGGGTGCTGCTCCCGCTGGAGACCGCTCCTGGGTGGCTGCGGGTGCTCGGGCAGGTCAACCCGGTCACGTACATCGTGAACGCGCAGCGCGCCCTCTTCTCCGGCGATCTGGGCAACCCCTCGGTCCTGTACGGCACCGCCGCCGCCTGCGTCGTCGCCGCCATCGGCCTCTACCTGGGCAACCGGGCCATGCGCCAGGGCGTCTGACCGGCCCAGCCCCTTTGACACCGGTTTCGTGCGGGCACGACAGTGGCGCAATGACGCATGAAGTGGTGGCGACCAAGACCGTGCCCTGGATCCCGGTGGCGCACCGCCTCGACGTGATCCGCTCCGAGACCCTCCCACCCGCCGACCGCACCACATCGGCGTTCGCGTTCGTGTCCGACGGGGCCGGCCGGACGCTGATGACGTGCGTCGACCGCGCCGGGCGCGGCTGGGACCTCCCCGGCGGCCACCTGGAGCCGGGTGAGGGGGCGGCGGAGGCGGCGGCGCGGGAGCTGTACGAGGAGACCGGGCTGCGCCTGCCGTCCACCGCCCTGTCGATCTTCGCCTGGCAGCGCATCGAGCTGCTGGAGCCGCCGCCCGCGGACTACCCGTATCCGGCGTTGACCTACATGGCGATGTTCCGGGCGGCGGTGCCGGGACCCGGTGGTCCGACGCGTCCGCCCGCCGGGTCGGAGTGCACCCGCGCGGACTGGCTCTCCCGGCCGGAGATCGAACGCGTCTGCGGCCACCGTACGTGGCTGGTCCTGCTGTAGTGCGCTCAGCGGGCGCGCTCGAGGTCGCCGTCGGGCCGGTAGAGCCGCTCCGGGATCCGGGCCAGGGGCCGGCACGCACACCGGGGGCCTTCGGACGTCACGCTGCCCAGGGCCGCACCACGTCACGCCGCCGTTTCACGACTCGCCCAGCCGGACCTCCGCCAGCGTGCGCCAGTCCCAGACCGTCTCTGGGCCGTCCTGGTTGACGATGTGGATGCTGCGGATGGTCACCTCGCGCTCGGGAAGCTGCTCGCCCAGCGCCTCGATGATGGGGGCCGCCGGACCGTCCGCGCTGCTGTAGGCCACCGTGACATGCGGGATCCACACGTCGTGGGCGAGCACCCCGTCGCGCCCCGTCGCCGCCCGCGTGGCGAACTTCACCGCCTCCAGCAGGGGCCGCAACCGCTCGGCCGGCCGCGCCTCCAGCACGATCGCCTCAGGGTGGTAGAGCACGCGTCCCAACGTGACCGTGATGGGCTCGACCCTCGCGAGCTGCCCCGCCACCTCCTCGGCCATCACGTTCACCTGGTGGTCGGTGGTCTCATGCGAGTAGCCCGCGACGAACATGGTCAGATGGATGAACTCCTGCGGCACCAGATCGAGCCCCGGCAGACCGGCCAGCCGCCCCTGGGCCTCCTGAACGATGTCCCGCGCCTGCGCATCGTCGCCGAGCAGGACGTGCCAGTAGAGCCGCCCCTGCCCGGGCGGCAGCATCAGCGTTCGCCGCTTCTCCCAGCGGTTCTCCATGCGCGTCGGCAGCGAGCTCACACATCCTCCTTGACGGGGGCGGGCAAAGCCCGAGCGCAGTCGTCCGTCCTGATCTGCTCACGCAGCGTGGTCACGATATCCGAGCCACGGAACCAAGGAGTGGCCAATCGCACATCCATCCTCACCAAGAGTCGGCGACCGCGGACAACCATGGCCCGGACGCCAGAACGTCCATCAGAAACGTCCGGTTTTCCGGTATCGCGTAAGCGGCGCCGGACGCACACCACCGGAAGTGCGAAAACCCACGGCATTATGCGCACCCACCGCCATCACCCACGCGACACTCCCCACGCAACGCAACCCACAACCGCATACCCCCTACCAATCCGGATCACCACGCCAGGCACCTCCAGAGCATCATGATCCATCGGAAATGATCGGGAAAGACCACCCTAGACCGCACCGCAGACCACAGCCCCCACAGGATGTGCAGGGCAACTCTTGACCGGCTTCCGGGGTGCCGTACCCGGTGACTCGCGTCAGCGGATGCGGCGTCCTGTCTCGGTGCAGGAGTAGCCGCCGAGCGCCGTCACCTCGGCGCGGAAGTCGGGTCGTTCCAGGAGGGCCCACAGCGGAGCCAGCAGTTCGTCGGAGAGCGCGCCGGTACGCACCACCAGGTCGTACGGCTCCTGGGCCACCGGGACGAAGCCGAGCCCGAACGCGCGCGCCGCCGCGAGGATGCCCAGGCCGGTGTCCGCGCGTCCGGCGGCCACGGCCGCGGCCACCGCCAGGTGCGTGTGCTCCTCGCGGGAGTAGCCGGGCACCTCGCTCGCCTCGATGCCGAGGCGGGCCAGTTCGTGGTCCAGCAGCGCGCGGGTGCCGGCGCCGCGCTGGCGGTTCACGTAGCGCAGGTCGGGCCGGACCAGATCTTTGATCCCGTCCAGGCCGAGGGGGTTGCCGGGGGCGACGATCAGCCCCTGGTCGCGGTGCACCAGCCGGATCACGGCGACGTCGGCGTCCGCGCCCAGCAGCCGGTCGACGTAGGGGAGCGTGTACTCGCCGGTGGCCGGGTCCAGCAGGTGCGACCCGGCCAGGTGGCAGAGGCCGTCGCGGAGCGCCACGAGGCCGCCCAGCGAGCCGACGTTCGACGACGCCAGGGTGATCAACGGGTCGGCGGCGCGCAGGGCGGAGGCCACGAGGTCGAGCACCATGTCGTGCGAGCCGATCGCGACGATGGTCCGGCTGATCTCGGACAGGCCGCGCAGCAGCTCGACCCGGACCTGCTCCCCCGCGTGGTGCCCCTCCACGCCGGAGGGCACGACGAGCAGGCCGTCGGCGCGTACGAGCGAGGTGAGCACGCCCGCCCCCCGTGGCAGCGGGGTGGCGACGAGCCGGTCGCGCACCCGGCCGAGGCGCACGCGTACCCAGTCGTCCATGCCGATGGCGGACGGCAGCTTCCTGGCCAGGTGCGCGGTGGCCGACGGGCGTTCGCGTGGCGCGGCGCCCTCCAGGTCGGCGAGCATCGGGGCCGCGAAGATGTCGAAGGTCAGCGCCGCCGACACCGGGTAGCCGGGGACGCCGATCACGGGCGTGGCCGCGACCGCGCCGAGGACGACGGGATGGCCGGGACGCACGGCGACCCCGTGGACCGCGACGACCCCGGCCCCGGCGACCACGCGGGCGGTGTAGTCGTCGCGGCCCGCGCTGGATCCGGCGATGAGCAGGACCAGGTCGGCCTCGCGGGTGGCCTCCAGGAGCACCGCGGTGATGGCCTCGGGGTCGTCGGGGACGATCTCCGTGACCCGGGCGTCGCAGCCCGCCTCCCGGGCCTGCGCGGCCAGCATCATCGAGTTCGTGTCGAGAATGTCGCCGGGGGCCAGCTCCGCGCCGATCGGGCGGATCTCGTCGCCGGTCGGCACGATCACCACGCGGGGCGCGCGGCGGACGAAGAGTTCGGCGACCCCCGCAGCCGCGCAGGCGGCGACGTCGACGGGGCGCAGCCGGTGCCCCTCCGTGAGCAGCAGCTCCCCGGCGCTGATGTCCTCCCCGATGGAACGGACGTGCTGGTACGGCGGCACCGCCGCCCGCAGCTCGGCCTCCCCTCCCTCGGTACGGTGCACGTGCTCACGCATCACGACGGCGTCGTACCCGTCGGGCAGCGGGTCGCCGGTGTCGACGACGGCGAAGTCACCGGTGGCGAGGAGCACCGGGCTGGTCTCGGCCGCGCCCACGGTGTCGGCGGCGCGTACGGCGATGCCGTCCATGGCCGCGGAGTCGAAGGCGGGTGAGGAGCGCAGCGCCCACACCGGTTCGGCCGTCACCCGGCCCACGGCGGCGCCGACCGGCATCAGGACCGCGTCCACCCGGGGCGAGCACCCCGCCGCGGCACGTGCCTCGCGCCAGACGCCGAGAGCCTGCGCCGCGGGGACGTCGGAGACGAAGGGACTTTCCGCACTCATCGGTACAGGACAACCTCTACCTCGGTGCCCGCGTCCAGGCCGGTGGCCGGTTCGGGCACGATCACGTATCCGTCGGCGCGGGTCAGCACCGACAGCAGCGCCGACGGGCCGAACAGCGGCTCCGCCACGCCGTCCAGGACCCTGACCTGGACGACGTCGAGCCGTCCTGCCGCCGAGGCCAGGTCACGCGCGAGCCGTGCCCGCGTGCTCGGCTGCGGCGGCGGGGCCTCGCACCCGGCGATGCGCCACAACAACGGCACCCCGACCTGCCCGAACACGACCAGCGCGGACAGTGGATTGCCCGGCAGCCCGATGAGCGGGATCCCGGAGCACTCGGCCAGCAGGGTGGGTTTGCCGGGCTTGATGGCGATCCCGTGGCACCAGATCTCGCCGATGGCGGCCACCGCTCCCGCGGTCTCGTCGCGCGCGCCGACCGACGAGCCCGCCGACACGACCACCAGGTCCGACTCGGCCACGACCGCGGTCAACCGCTCCTTGAGCGCGCCGGGCTCGTCCGGGACGATGCCGGCGATCACCGGCTCGCCGCCCGCGTCGGCGACCAGCCCGGCCAGCGCGGAGGCGGTGGCGTCGCGTACCTGGCCGGGGGCGAGTTCCGCGGTGCCGGGCGGCACCACCTCGTCGCCGGTGGAGATGATCGCCACCCGGGGGCGGCGGTGCACGGCGACCGTGGTCACCCCGGCGGCGGCGAGGAAGCCGAGGTCAGGGGCGCGCAACGGCCGGCCGCCGGACGCCAGGACGCCGCCGGCCGCCACGTCCTCGTCGGCGCGGACGGTGCCGCCGCCCGGCGCGACGGGCCGGGTGACCTCGATCGTGCCCGGCATCGTCTCCGCCGTGTACTCGACCATGACCACCGCGTCGGCGCCGGCCGGCAGCACTCCCCCGGTCGGCATCGCGACGCATCCGCCGGGCCGGACCGCCACGGTGGGCTCGGCGCCCATCCGTACCGCGCCGAGCAGGTCGAGGTAGGACGGCAGCCCCTCGGAGGCGCCGTAGGTGTCCATCGCCCGGACCGCGAAGCCGTCCACGGTGGAGCGCGCGAAGCCGGGCAGGGCGGCGGGCGCGGCGAGGTCGGCGACGGGCACCCGGCGCAGCGCCGCCGACAAGGGCACCCGCTCCACGGGCGTACGGTGCGCGGGCCGGAATCCGGCCCGTACCTCGGCGAGGGTACGGGCGGTGAAGAACTCCCTGCCGCTCAACTCTCCTGTCGCTCCAGCTCCATGATCACCCCTGCCCGGATCATTCCTGCCCGGCCGGGCCCTGGTCCAGCCCGAGCACGGAGACCACCGGGCCCAGGGCCACCTGCCCGAGCCCGCAGATCGACGTCTTGCGCATGGTCTCCTCCAACTGCAGGATCCGGCCGCGCTGCGCGTCGTCGAGGGTGGCGGCACCCGAGTCGAGCGCGCCGCGCAGCACTTCGTGGGCCTTGGTGGAGCCGACCCGGCAGGGCACGCACTTGCCGCACGACTCGTTGCGGAAGAACCGCAGCACGTTCGTCGAGGCGGCCAGCAGGTCGGTGCCCTCGGCGAGCACCACCAGGGCGCCGGAGCCGAGCATGGTCCCGGCCTGTGCGAGCGTACCGAAGTCCAGTGCCAGGTCCAGCTTGTCGGGGCCGATGAAGTTGGAGGAGGCGCCACCCGGCTGTACGGCGCCGACCCGGGCCCCGCCGAGCACCCCGCCGGCAAGGTCGATCAGCCGGCGCACCGTGGTTCCCATGGGCACGCAGTAGACGCCGGGGCTCTCGACGTGCCCGGACACGGCGAAGAACTTCCAGCCGACGGAGTCGCCCTCGCCCTGCTCGGCCCACCACTCGGCGCCGCGCTGCAGGATCACCGGCACGTCGGCGAAGGTCTCCACCGAGTTGATCAGCGTGGGGCGGCCGTGCAGCCCGTAGTTGCCCGGGAAGGGCGGCTTGTTGCGCGGCTCGCCGCGGTGCCCCTCCATGCACTCCAGCAACGCGGTCTCCTCGCCGAGGATGTAGCCCCCGGGCGAGACGAAGAGGTCGAGGTCGAGGCGACGGCCGCTGCCACAGGCGTTCTCGCCGATCACCCCGGCCGCGCGCAGCGCGTCGATCTCCGCGTGCAGCACACGCTCCTCGGGGCCGTACTCGTGCCGGATGAAGATCCAGCCCTGCTCGGCACCGACCACGGCCATGCCCAGCAGCAGGCCCTCGATCACCAGGTGCGGCTGGTCGGTCAGGATCTGACGGTCCTTGAACGTGCCCGGCTCCGACTCGTCGGCGTTGCAGATCGCGTATTTGACGCCGCCCGGCTCGGCACCGGCGACCAGGCCCCACTTCCTGCCCGTGGGGAACCCGGCGCCGCCCATCCCCCGCAGCCCCGACGCCTCCAGCGTGGCCACCACGCTCTGCGCGCTCAGCTCGCCGGCCAGCAGCGCGCGCAGGCTCGCGTACCGGGCCGAGAGGTCCGACCCGGCCGGGTACGGGTCGTTGGGCCAGGGCTCGGCGCGTCCCGTGACGGAGGTCTCGGCGAGCCGGTCCTCCAGCGCGGCGCCGACCAGCGTGTCGACCTCGGCCACCGGCGCGGGCCGCTCGTTGACGGCCAGCGCGGGGGCGATGTCGCAGCGGCCCAGGCAGGAGACCTCGACCAGCTCGATCTCGGTGTCGTCGCCGTAGCGGTCGCGTACCTCGGCGATCCGGTCGTCCGCGGAGCGCAGCCAGCACGACAGGTCGTGGCAGACGTTGATCGCCACCTTGGCGGGCGGGGTCGTGCGGAAGTGCGGGTAGAACGAGATGAGACCCTCGATCTCGTACCGCGGACGCCGCATGGTGCGCGCGAGCTCTTCCAGCTCTTCCCTGGGCAGCCAGCCCAGCCGCGCCTGGATGGCGTTGAGCGCCGGGATCAGCGACGGCCCGGGGAACTTCCCGGCGCGTGCCTCCACACCCGGCACCTGGCGACGTCCCAGCTCGAAACTCAGGGTCATTCAGACACTTCCCATGCTGCTGAGGTCTTCCGCGTCTTCCGCGCGCAACGCCTCGACCTGGATCGCGCAGAACTTGAACTCGGGGATCTTGCCGTAGGGGTCGATCTCGTCGATCGTCAGCAGGTTCGCCGCCGCCTCCCGGAAGTGGAACGGGATGAAGCAGTTGCCCAACTGCTCGCGGTGGGAGATGCGTACCTGCAGCTCGATGGCCCCGCGCCGGGACCGTACGCGGACCGTCTGGCCGTGCGACAGCCCGCGGTCGGCGGCGTCCTTGGGGTGCATGTACACCTCGGCGATCGGCGAGATCGTGTCCAGCGCGTACGACCTGCGCGTCATCGACCCGGTGTGCCAGTGTTCGAGCAGCCGGCCGGTGTTGAGCACCAGCGGGTACTCGGCGTCCGGCAGCTCCTTCGCCGGCAGCCACTGGGCGGGGACGAGGTGGGCGAGACCGTCGTCGGTGTTGAACCGCTCGTCGAACAGGACCACGGTCCCGTCGGAGTGGTCGGGGTCGTCGTTGGGGTAGAGCTTGCCGGTCAGGCCCAGGTTGTCGTGGCGCAGGTTCGCGTACGACGGCATCAGCTCGACCATCTCGTCGAACACCTGGCTGGGCGAGGAGTAGGACCAGTCCAGCCCGATCCGGCGGGCGATCTCCTGGATGATCTCCCAGTCGACCCGCGCCTGGCCCGGCGGGTCCATCACCTTGCGGCCGAGTTGCACCCGCCGGTCGGTGTTGGTGTAGCTGCCCTCCTTCTCCAGGTACGACGACGCCGGCAGGATGACGTCGGCGAACTCCGCGGTCTCGGTCAGGAAGATGTCCTGGACCACGAGGAAGTCGAGGGCGCCGAGGGCCTTGCGCACCTTGTTGATGTTGGGGTCGGACAGGAACGGGTTCTCGCCGAGCATGTACATGCCGCGCACGCCGCCGGGCTTGAGCACCGATCCGATGATCTCGGTGACGGTGAGGCCGCGGTTGGGGTCCAGCTCCGTGCCCCACGCCTGCTCGAACCGCCGGCGGGTGGCGTCCAGGTCGACGCCCTGGTAGTCGGGGTAGAACATCGGGATCAGCCCGGCGTCGGAGGCGCCCTGGACGTTGTTCTGCCCGCGCAGCGGGTGCAGACCGGCGCCCGGCTTGCCCACGTTGCCGGTGATCGAGCACATCGCGATCAGGCAGCGGGCGTTGTCGGTGCCGGTGGTGTGCTGGGAGATGCCCATCCCCCAGTAGATGACCCCGGCCTTCGCCTCGCCCCAGACACGCGCGACCTCCCGGATCAGGTCCGCGTCCACGCCGGTGATCTGCGCGGCGCGCTCCGGCGGATAGTCGTTGACGGTGCGGACGAGTTCCTCGAAGTTCGACACCCGGGCCTTGATGAACTCCCGGTCGATCAGGCCGAGCCGGATCACCTCGTGCATGACCCCGTTGTAGAAGGCCACGTCGGTGCCGGGCTTGACCTGGCAGTGGTAGTCGGCGTGCTCGGCCACGGTGCTGGCGCGCGGGTCGACGTAGATGATCTTCGTGCCGCGCCGGCGGGCCTGCTTGAAGAAGGAGCTGGCGACGGGGTGGTTCGCGGTGGGGTTCGAGCCGGTGATGATCACGACCTCGGCGTTGGCGACGTCGCCGTACGTGGTCGACACCGCGCCCGAGCCGACGCCCTCGAACAGCGCGGCCACCGACGAGGCGTGGCAGAGCCGGGTGCAGTGGTCGACGTTGTTGGTGCCGAACCCGACCCTGATGAGCTTCTGGAAGAGGTACGCCTCCTCGTTGGAGCACTTCGCCGAGCCGAACCCGGCGATGGCGCCGGGACCCTGCTCGGCGTGGATCTCCCTCAGCCGCCGGGCGACGAGGTCGAGCGCCTCCTCCCAGGTGGCCTCGCGGAAGTGCGGCAGCACCTCGTCGTAGTCGACCAGGCCGCCGGGCTTGCGGCGGCCGTCCTTGCCGTTCTTGCTGAGCTTGGCGCTCCGGCCGCCGCCGCTGCGGTTCCCGCCGCCGACGCGCCCCCGGTCGTTGTCCGTGTCACCGCGTACGTCCGCCGACAGCGGACCCTTGGGGTAGGACGACTCCACCCTGATCAGCGGCACGGTCAGGCGCTGCGGCGAGGCCGCGTAGTCCCAGCCGTAGCGGCCCTTGACGCACAGCCGGCTCTTCGACCCGGGCTGGTCGCGGCCCTCCGCGAACGCGATCGCGCCGCGCGACCGGTCGACGTAGTAGGTGAGCGCGCAGCCGACCCCGCAGTACGGGCACACGCTGTCCACCGCGTCCAGCTCCTCGCGGGGCCGGATGGGGATGTCGTTGATCGCCTTGTTGGTCAGCGCGCCCGTGGGACACGCCTGTACGCACTCACCGCAGGTCACGCACGAGCTGGCGCCCATCGGGTCGTTGAGGTCGAACGCGATCGTGGTCGAGTAGCCCTTGCCCGAACGCCCGATGACGTCGTTGCCCTGGATGTCGTCGCACGCGCGTACACAGCGGTCGCACAGGATGCACGCGTCGTGGTTGACCGCGATCACCGGGTTGGAGAGGTCGAGGCCCCGGCCCGAGCCGCACGGCAGGTCGGTCGTCTCCTTGGCCACGTCGAAGCGGTCGGCGAGGTCGAGGAGCAGGTTGTCGCCGGTGGTCGTCTCCTTCGGGTCGGCCGCGCGGGCCGGCTGGTCGGAGATCAGCAGCTCGGTCAGGGTGGCGCGGTTGCGCTCCAGCTCCGGAGTGCTGGTCTCGACCCGCATGCCGTCCTCGCACGGACGTACGCACGCCGCGGCGAAGGTCCGCCCGCCGGTGTCGACCACGCACATGCGGCACACGCCCACCGGGTCGTAGCGCTCGTCGTGACACAGCACCGGGATGTCGACGCCGACCTGCTTCGCGGCGTCGTAGATGCTGGTGCCCTCGGGCACGGTCACCGGGCGGCCGTCGATCTCGGCCGTCACGGTCCGTACGGCCGTCACAGGCTCTTCGAGAGTCGTCATCTCAACCCCGTCGTTCGAGCGGCTCGAGCGCATACAGAATACGGCATACCGAACACCGCTTCAATGTATGCCTCCTTTGCTGCACTTTCTTACCGAATTCGGTGTTAGTAGAAATATGAGTAGATTGTCAAGTTTGTAGTGATTTGCACTTTGCAATGCCGAGAGGCGGAGTGTTACGCGTCAAGGAGCAGATCCTCGACGTCGGCCGCCGCGACCCGCCCCTCCTCGTCCAGGCCGCGCGCCACGTAGTAACCGGCGACCATCGACCGCAGACGACCGGCGTCCAGCACCGCACGACGGCCGGAACCCAGCTCCAGCGGCGTCTCCAGCATGCGGACCGGCAGCGTGTCGTCCGCCGCGGTGGCCCCCTCGCGCAGGTTGAACGCGCGTTTCGCCCGGACGATCCGCCGGGCGGCGGCCCGCAGCTCGTCCGCGTCCAGCGGCCACCCGGTGACCAGCGCGAGCAGCCCGGCCCACTCCGTGAAGGGGTCGTCGAAGACACCCCGCAGGAACTTGCAGAGAATCATCGAGTCCATGACCGCGGCCCGGTCCTCGGTGCCGATCGCGGCCGCGACGTGGGCCGCGCCGCCGTCCAGCCGGTCGAGCTCACCCGACAGGTCGGCCTCGTAGGCACCCGAACGGTTGTGGTCGGCGCCCCTGGCGTTCACCGCGAGCCCGAGCGCCATCGACTGCAGGCTGCGCGGCTCGTAACCGGGCAGCTCCAGCCCCTTGACCTGCGGCGCGAAGTCGATCGAGGAACGCCCGACCACGCCGGCGGCCCGGCGCGAGCCCTGCGCCAGGAGGTCACCCAACCCCGGCGACCGCTCCCCGATCGCGTCCAGCGCGCGCAGCAGCGCCGCGCCGTCGCCGAACCGCAGCCACGGCTCGTCGAGCAGACCGCGCTCGACGCACTCCATGGCCCACGCGATCGTGCCGCCCGCCGAGATGGTGTCGATGCCCAGCTCGTCACAGCGCGCGCTGGCGGCGAACACCTCGTCGGGGTCGGACACGCCGCACAGCGGGCCGAGCGCGAAGACGTTCTCGTACTCCATCCGCTGGCGGCCACCGCCCTTGCGCGTGTAGATGTGCTCGCAGCCGATGGAGCACGACGCGCAACTGTTGCGCGCCACCCCGCGCAGCTCGTGCAGCTCCTCGGCGGCCAGCCGGGGCGCGCCTTCGAAGGTCGCCGCGGTGAAGTTGCGGGTGGGCAGGGTGCTGACGGCGTTGAAGGCCAGCAGGTTGGCCAGCGTGCCCAGCTCCCGGTATTTCGCGGTGGCCGGGCCGAAACTGCGCCCGCGCAGGTCACGGGCGGCGGCGAGAACCCCGGCCTGGTCGGCGACCGACACCTTGGTCGCCGCTCTGACCAGCACGGCCTTGATGTTCTTCGCGCCCAGCACGGCGCCCAGCCCGCCCCGGCCCGCGTGGCGGCCGTCGTGGCTGATGGTCGCGTATCTCACCTGGCGCTCACCCGCCGGGCCGATGGCCGCGGTGCGCCAGGTACGGCCGAACCGCGCCCTGACCGCGGACTCCGCCTCGGCCGCGGGCAGGCCGGCCAGCTCGGGAGCCGGTTCGAGCCGCGGGCCGTCGCCGTCGATCAGCAGCACCGACAGTTCGTCGGCCCGGCCGCGGATCACGATCGCGTCGTGCCCGGTCAGCTTCCCCGCGATGGCGAACTGGCTGGACGCGAGGGCGTCGGTCAGCAGCCCGGTCAACGGCGACTTGGCCACGACCGCGAACTTCGCGCTGGTCGTCAACGGGGTGCCGACCAGCGAGGAGAAGACGAAGGCCAGCGGCGCCTCAGGAGCCAGGGGATCGACCCCGGCGGGCGCCAACCGGTGCAGGAGCCACGTGCCCAGGCCCACCCCGCCCAGGTACGACCGCAACACCCGCTCGCTCAGCTCATAGGGAACGCCACTAGCCTCCCGGCCGGCGACATCCACGAGCAACGCCCGTCCGAAGAATCCACCAGGCACCATGACCCGACCCTACGACCTCAGCCGCCGGCATCCGCGGACAGGAAGGCCACGGTGTCCCCTGACACCAGGGGCAGCGACGCGTCCCTGGTCACCTGATCGCCGTTGAGCGCGGCCACCACGTGGCGGTCGAGCACCAGCCCGGCGGCGGCGGCCGCGTCCCCCAGCGTGGCGGCCCGTACGCCGCGCGACCGGTGACCCGCCCGCCTCGCCAGCACGCCGAAGCACTCCACCACGACCTCCGGCGGCGGTTGCTCCCTGGCCGCCGCGTAGTCCTCCGGGGAGTTGACGTTCACCACGGACTCCAGCGCCGGATCGAGCCGGGCGAGGTCGGCGTCGGCCAGCAGGTCCTCGTCGCTCAACCGGGTCACCTCGCAGTGCTTGAAGACCATGCCCGGCCGCAGGTCGCCCGCCCTCAGCAGGTCGGCGACCAGCCCGGCCAGCGCCGTCCGGTACCCGGCCGCCAGCGGCTGCCGGAACCCCCTCGCCACCGGCAACGCCACGTCCGTCCCCGGGGTCAGCGCCCGAAGCACGCGCCGGACGAAGGCCGGGTGCAGGAACGGCAGGTCGGTGGAGCACACGAACGCCGTCTCGGCCCGATCGGCCACCGCCGCGAGCCCCACGGCCAGCCCCTGCATGGGGCCGAGCCCCTCAACCGGGTCCTCGACCACCGAGACCCCCGAGGGCAGCGGCGGAAGCTCCTGCCCCGGCGCGGCCACCACGACGACCGGACCGTCGACCGCCCTGGCGAGGACCGCGGCGGCCCGGTGCAGCAGCGTCGAACCGTGCCACTCCAGCCACGCCTTCGGCCGCCCCATCCGGGTGGAACGCCCACCCGCCAGCACGATGCCCGCAGCGGTAGTCTGCATGTCCGCATGCTAGGCCACGCCGCGGAGCACGCTCACCCGGGAGCGTCCGGCAGCCCGTCGCACTCACCCGGCTTACGTCGCGCTCACCCGGCTTACTCGGACGGCAGATCATCTGTGAGCGCGGGTCTGTCACTGCCGGTAGAGCACGAGGTGTTCATGGTAGAGAACGCCGTCTCGGACATCGCCGGTGGCGGTGAAGCCGGTGTCGTCGACGTAGTCGATGTGGTCGCCGGTGACCGTGTAGCGGCCGGTATAGGCCCGTTTGCGGCCGTCCCTCTCCTCCTCATAGCGGCCGTTGGGCAGGAGTTCCTGCCGGATGCGGCCGTCGGCGGTGACCCACATGCCCACGTGGGGATGGTCCGCGCTGTTGCCGGTCGGCGCCTTGCCGGGCTCGATGGTCGAGCACGCGGCGGTGAGCACGGTGAACAGGCCGAGCCCGAGGAACACGCTGGTCTTCATGGTCGTGACCTTCCTGGTCAGTGAGCGGAGTGTCCTGGGTGGCCGTCAGTGGCGGGTGAACCGGTAGCCGGCGTGGTGCAGTTCGCCGTCCCGGAATTCTCCATAGGCCCAGAAGCCCAGGTCGTCGAGATAGTCGATGCGGGTTTCGTTGATCCAGTACCGTCCCTGGTAGGCGCTGGGACGGTCGCCGCGGGCCTCGTCGTAGCGGCCATCGGGCAGTAGCCGCTGGCGGACGAAGTCGTTCTCATCCACCCACAGGCCGAGGTACGAGTGGTCGACGCCGGCCTCAGGCGCCGCGGCCGCGGAGACGGCCGGGGGTTCACCGGCCGGGCGTCCGTCCCATACCGTCACGCGGCCGTCCTGCAGGAGAACGTCCAGATGGCCGCCTCGGGCGATGGCCGGGCCGCCCGGAGCACCCTCGGGGTCGGCGATCCTGATCACCGCGATGTCGGCGCGATCGCCCGGTGTCAGCGTGCCGGTGGTGCCGGCGTCGGCGAAATCGGCGCGGGAGGGCAGGACGAGACAGCCGGCGCAGTCAATGATGATCATCCCGTCGTCCTCGGCGGCGGTGAGCAGGCCGGGGCCGACGCCGACGATCGCGGGACCGCCGATCAGGACGTCGGCTCGTTCCCAGTCGCCCAGCATCGTGTTCATGCTGATGACAGTGCCGCCGGTCAGCAGCAGGGGGCGAACGTCGTCGTTGTTGATGACCTTGAGCAGTTCCGGAGTGCGCATGTCGGGATACTTTCCTTCAGGTAGGAGCCGGATGGGATGCCACGCTCGGTCGCGGCCCGCACGACCCGGCGAAAAGGGGCGTTCAGCGGCCGACGGCGCGCAGGACGCGATCGCGGGACTCGCGCACCTCCTGACGCAGTTCGGCCAGGTCGACGCCGAGGACGGTGCCCGCCCACTTCCGCACTCGGCCCGCGATGAAGACGGCCTGGATGTTGCGCGGGTCGGAGCCGAGAACGAGGGTGCCGATCGGGTCGTTGAGCGGCATGTTGTTGAGGTCCTCAGCTCCGACGATGAGGAAATCGGCCTGCTTGCCGGGGGTGAGCGAGCCGGTGACGTCGCCGAGCCCGACGGTCTTGGCGCCCTGTAGGGTCGCGAAGTCCAGGACGTCGGCCACGCCGATCCGAACAGGGGCGGCGGCGCTGCCGTAGGCGGCATTGACAGCGCGCATCCGCTGGATCGCGTGCAGGGCGCGCATCTGCGTGAACATGTCGCTGGCCAGTGCCACTTCGACGTCGATGCTCAGGCCGGGGCGGATACCGGCCGCGAGCGCCTCGTCGACGGCCGGGACCGCGGTCTCCAGGCCGATCTGCGCCTCGGAGGTGGGGGCGAGCGTCACCGTGGTGCCCGAGTCGCCCATGGCCCGCCAGGCGTCGGGGGTCAAGCCGGTGCTGTGGATGAGTGTCACGTCCGGGCCGAGCAACCCATCGGCCGACCAGCGCAGAATGGCCTGGGAGGAGGGGATGCCGAAGACGGCGTCGACGCTGACGCCGATGTCGAGGTCGCGTGCGACGCGGGCGAGCGCGCGCCCGTAGGCGAGATCGGGGCCGGCGATCTCGTCGGTGGCCAGGGCGGCCAGGCGCAGTGTGAGCAACCGGTCGCCGGAGGCGAAATACGTGTCCCGCAGCCGGGTCAGGTCGGCCGGCCACTGGCCGTCCCAGTCGCCGAAGTGCGGCCGCATGGAGGCGTGCACACCTCGGATGCCGGTGTCGATCAGGGCCTCGATGGCGCTGTCGGAGTGGGCGGCGGTGCGCGAGTTGTGCGAGAAGTCGAGCATCGTGGTGATGCCGCTGTCGATGGCGGTCAGGGCGGCGAGCTTCGTCCCGATGTACATGTCCTGCGGCTGATAGGCGGGAGCGATGCCGGCGAGGGTGGACACGACGTACTCGCCGAGGTCGTTCACGTCGGGCATGACTCGACGTAGCTGCGCCTCCCAGGCATGCCGGTGGGTGTCGACAAAGCCGGGGGCCAGGATCGTGCCGGTGGCGTCGATGACGACCGCGCCCACGGCGGCGCCGGCGGTGCGCAGGTCAGGGGCTACCGCGGTGATGACGCTGCCCTGGACGAGCAGATCACCCTTGGGCAGAACGCCGAGACCGGGGTCCATGGTGACGATCGTGGCACCGGTCAGCAGAAGGCGCCGGTCGCGCTCGGTGTCCTGGCGGCGTAGCTGGTCGAGGGTCATGTCGGCGTTCATGAGGTCTTCTCTCCGTCGGTCGGGGTTCCACCGCTGACAGATCCGAGTCTGTTCACGTCGCCGAGGGCGAAGAAGGCCGCTGATTTCCTGGGAGTGCCGCACCCAGGATGGAAGACGCGTTCAGCGCGAGATCAGGGGCATGCCGGGCCGGCGTTCCCTGACGGCACAGTCTCGTGACGGCGGACGCGACCTTGTTACGCCGACGGGAGTTACGCCGACGGGCCGCACTCGCCTAGATCCGACGCGGCCAGGGTCGCCAGGAGGGCCAGCCCGTCCGCGGACGGCGAGCCGGGCTCGGCCTGGTAGGTGACCAGTCGCTGATCGGGCGCGCTGGCGATCAGGAAGACTTCCCTGCTCAGGTGCAGCTCGTCGACCTCCGGATGGGAGAGCCGGACCGTGCGGCGCACGGTTTCTCCGGACTTCTGCTCCGCCCACAAGCGCCGGAACTGCGGGCTCTTGATGGACAGCTCTCCCACCAACTCGGTCAGGCCGCGCTCGTCGGGCGCCATGAGGGCGATCTTGCGCAGCTCGGCCACGGCCGCGCAGGCCGTCTCACTCCAGTCACGGAAGAACTCTCGCCCTGCGGGATCGAGGAAGATCATGCGCAGCATGTTGTCATCGTGGGCAAAGCGGCTGTGGAGGGCATCGGCGAGCGGGTTGCGCGCCAGCACGTCCTGCGACCAGCCCAGAACATACGCGGGGACGTCCGTCCAGCCGTGCATGAGCCGCAGCACCTCCGGGGCTACCCGCTCCACGCGCGCCGGGCGCCGGCGGTGAACGACCGGACGGGCCAACCGGTACAGCTCGGCTGCGGCGGGCTCGTCCAGCCGCAGAGCCTGCGCCAGGGTGGCTACGGTCTGCCGCGAAGGGTGTCGCTGTCTGCCCTGCTCCAGGCGCGTGTAGTAGCCGGCGCTGAGCCCGGCCAGCCTGGCAACCTCGTCACGGCGTAGCCCGGGCACCTGGCGGCGGCCCGGTGTCTGCGACCCTGCCTCTTCAGGGCGTGTCAACGCGCGGTGGCGGCGCAGGAACTGCCCCAAGGCGTTGCTCGTGTCGGCACCGTCCATGGAATCGAGGCTAGGCGAGAGCGGCGGCAAAGGGATCGCCACTGCCAGGGCGTACTTTTCCTAGGAACCCACCTCAAAGCCTCCATATCCCGACTCATCGGGCATCTGTCGCCTAGCCTGGTCAAATGAGCCGAAGCACACCTTTAAGCGAGTTCCTGCGAGCTCGTCGCGAAGCGCTCAAACCGCAGGACGTCGGCCTGCCGGAGTATGGGCGGCGCCGGGTGAAGGGGCTGCGCCGTGAGGAAGTGGCGATGCTGGCCGGCATGAGCAGCGACTACTACGTGCGGCTCGAACAGGGCCGGGAGACGAGCCCTTCGCCGCAGGTGGTCGAGGCCGTAGCGCGTGCCCTGAGCCTGGATGAGGAGGCCACCGAGCACCTTCACCGCTTGGTCCAGCCGCCCGCTCGGCGCCGAGCCGCCGCCGATGACCGTGTCAGTCCGCAACTGCTCCAGTTGATGGACAGTTGGCCCACCTCACCGGCGTTCGTGCTGGGCCCCGCCCTGGACATCCTGGCCGCCAACACGATGGCCACCGCCCTGCACGAAGGGTTCGCCGCCGCCGACAACCTGGCCCGTATGGTCTTCACCGACCCCGCAGGGAGGGAGTTCTACCAGGACTGGGAGCGGGCCGCGCACTCCTGCGTGGCCGAGCTGCGGGCCGCCTACGGCCACGACCCGGAGTCCGCGCGCATCAACCGGATCGTCGACGAGCTCCGCTCGGCCAGCCCCGCGTTCGCCGAGCTGTGGGCCCGCCACGAGGTGAAGTCAAAGACGCAGGAGGGCAAGCACCTGCGGCACCCACGCGTGGGCGACCTGCACATCCAGTTCTCCGCCTTCACCGTCAACGGCGCCCCGCACCAGCAACTCGTCGTCTACCAGGCCCAGCCCGCCTCGGCGACCGCAGCCGCGTTCGAGCAACTGCGCTCCTCAACGGCGCGGGCGGCGGCAAGGACGCTGCACGACAACAACGTGACCTGACCGCTCCCCCCGCACCGCATCGGAGAGGTGGCCCAAGCACGCCCAGCTCGTACCGCCTCCGTTCGAGCCCGGCCTTCACCCGACGTTCCCTTCCTAGGTGTGTTACTCCCAGGAAAGTCCCGGCCTTCATCCCTGCCCGTGAGCTGCACAGACTCGAATCTGTCAGCGGCGGGATCCGACTCCGCCGGAACTCTCGACAAGAGATGCACAAAGGGAAGGGACGACATCATGGCTACCTGGTTCATCACCGGTGCTTCCCGCGGCCTCGGCGCCGAGATCGCCCGAGCCGCACTCAAGGGCGGCGACAACGTGGTCGTCGCCGTCCGCAACCCCGACAGGCTCCCCGGCGACCTGCAGACCTCCGACCAGGTCCACGCCGTCGCCCTGGACGTCACCGACAGCGGTGCCATCCCCGCCGCCGTCCAGGCCGCGACAGACCGCTTCGGCGGCATCGACGTGCTGGTCAACAACGCCGGCCGCGGCCTGCTGGGTGCCCTGGAAGAGATCGGCGACGACGAGGCCCGCTCCCTGTTCGACCTCAACGTGTTCGGCCTGATCAACATGACCCGGGCCGTGCTACCCGGCATGCGCCGCCAGGGCTCAGGCAAGATCGTCAATATCGGTTCGCGGTCCGGATTCGAAGGCGAGCCGGGAGTCAGCCTGTACAGCGCCTCCAAGTTCGCCGTCGCCGGGATCAGCGAAGCCCTCGCCGCGGAGATGTCGCCGTTCGGCATCCAGTCCATGGTCGTCGAACCGGGCGTGCTGCGCACCGACTTCCTGGACGCCAGCTCGCTGTCGCTGGCGCGCGAGCGGATCGCCGACTATGACGGCACCCCCGCGCACGTCACCCTCGACTGGGTCGACGACGCCAACCACACCCAGCTCGGCGACCCCGTCAAGAGCGCGGCCCTGATCTACGAGGTCACCAGCCAGACCATCCTGCCCCGGCACCTGTACCTCGGACCCGACACCCTCGATCGGCTCCAGGTGAAGCTCGAGCAGATCCACCACGACCTGAACGCCTGGCGGGACAAGTCGGCGGCCACCGCGCACGACGACGCCGCCTGACCCGCGCATCAGCTGTCGGCTCATCACGAGGTGCTCCACGGGCTTCGGCCATGACCGAGCCCTCCGCCTACGGAGAGAGTCCGAGACGGAGGGAGAGCACCGTCGCCGGGACCGACTTCCCGCTCGACCAGCACTGAGCTCATCCGTGGCGCCGGACACCACTGACGACCGTCACCGCTCGACCAGCACTGAGCTCACCCGTGGCGCCGGACACCACTGACGACCGTCATCGGTCCCAAGAACTCAACCACCAGAAGAAAGGCACGACTCATGTCTGCTCTGCTCACCGGCACCCCGCTCGCCGGCCGCGTGGCCGTGGTCACCGGGGCCTCCAGCGGCATCGGCGCCGCCACCGCGCAGCGCCTGGCCCAGTTGGGCGCCAAGGTCGTCGTCATGGCCCGGCGCAAGGACAAGCTCGACACCCTCGTCGACAGCATTCAAGCCTCTGGCGGGGTCGCCATGGCGCTGCCCGTCGATGTCACCGACCGCCAAGCCGTCCAGGCCGCCGCCGATCAGATCACCGAGCAGTTCGGGCGAGCGGATCTGGTCTTCAACAACGCCGGCGTCCAACTGATCTCCGCCATCGATGAGCTGCGACTCGACGACTGGCAGCGCCAGATCGACCTGAACATCACCGGCGTGATGAACGTCATCGGCGCCTTCCTGCCACATCTGAGCGCTGCCGCCGAGGCGGGAAAGCCGGCCGACCTGATCACCACCTCCTCCATCGCCGCCACCCGGATCCTGGAGAAGTTCTCGATCTACTCCGGCACCAAGGCTTACATCAGCCACCTCACCAGGCTGCTGCGGGTGGAGCTCGGCCAGAAGAACATCCGCGTGGCCACCATCGAGCCCGGCATGGTCGACACCGAACTGCCCGACCACGTCACCGACCCCGACGCCACCAAGCTCATGGCCGACCTGATCGACCAGATCGACGTCCTGCAGTCCAGTGACATCGCCGAGACCGTGGCCTTCATGGCCGCCGTGCCCCGCCACGTCAACCTCACCGAGATCACCATCCTGCCCACCGCCCAGGCCGTCTAGCCCAAGCGGCAGCCCTGGGAAGGGAGGCCGATGGCTGAGTCTCCGACCAGCCATCGGCCCTCTCTCACGCACAGTGAAAGGCCCGATATGAGCCCCACAGGCTTCTCCGAATACCCGCTGGACCTCGTGCATCGGCTGATCGAGCCCGGGCCGGTCATCATGGTGTGCACCTTCGACGGCGAGCGCGCCAACCTGATGACCAACGGTTTCAACATGCCGATCGCGCACGGTGCGCTCATCGGGCTGATCCTTGGCCCGTGGGATCACAGCTACGACGCGTTGCGCGCCACCGGCGAGTGCGTCATCGCCATCCCCTCCATCGACCTGGCCGAACAGGTGACCGACGTCGGCAACATCTCTGGCCGCGACGTCGACAAATGGGCGAAGTTCGGCTTCACTCCCACACCTGCGGCTGTCGTCCGGGCGCCTCTCGTCCAGGAGTGCTTCGCCAACATCGAATGCACCGTGGCCGATGACAGGCTCGTCGACGACTACAACCTGTGGATTCTCCGCGGCGAGCGCGCCTGGTTCGATGCCGGCAAACGAGGAGCGGGCGAGTTCCATCATCGTGGCAACGGCACCTTCTCCGGCAACGCCGACACCCTCGACCTGCGAAACCGCATGACCAAATGGCAATACCTGACGCGCGACCAGTAGTCACCGCCGCACACTGACCAGCCCCAGACCAGCGGCAACTGACACGCATGGCCTCTTTCCGCCGTGTTCCGGGCACTCCTCCACCGAGTTCTCAACCCCGGGACCCAGGCGGCGCCTCACTCTACGGCCCACGCCGCACCGAAGCGATCTCGCTCCAATCGCCGGCATCGGATCATGATCCCCTGTTGCTTGATCCGGGCACACGATGTGCCGGCTCGCCACGACGTACGTCTGCGCCTGGACCAACCACGTGTCCTTCGACGTGGCCTCCTTCAAGGCGACGGCCGAGATGACCACGCGAGCCCCCGAGCACTTCACCGCGATCCGAACCGCCGTCGAACGGCCGGTCCATCCACAGCGAGCGGCACTCAGTGATGCCCACCAGCCATTTCGCAGAGCAATCCGGCGTAAATTCCAGATCTTCGGAATGAGGGCAGTCGCCTGCGCGACAATGCCCGCAGCTCAGACCTGCGGTTGCTTATCCAGTAGGGGTGACTCCCACAGCAGGGTCAAGACGACCTCTCCGAACTCCCTCTCGCGGACGCGTCGCAAGCAAGGACGGTTTCCGGAGGCCAAACAGAGTAAAGCGGATGATCGCCCCCGCCGCGAGCCTGGATCACGCAGGTGACATGGGCATGGGTTTTAGGGGTAGGTCGAACTGACAGTGGCAGGATCCTACGACGTCGCTCACACAACCACAGTCAGCGTCAGCGAATTTGCAGAGGGCACGCGGCCGCCAGTACTCGCGGTGGAGGGCTCGATGAACACGCGGACAGCTCAACCCCAGGTTGGGATCACCTCGAACATGTTTGGAATCTCCTACGGGTTGGCCGGTCTGGCAACCTGCTGGGGGTACGCGGCCATGCTGAGGCTGGCGCCCGCGCTGGTGGCCGACATCCTGTTCGTCGTCACCGCCGTCGTGTGGCTGGTGCTCATCGTCGGCTACGTGTCGCAGGTTCCGCAACGGCCCGGCGGCTGGCGCGGCGAACTGGCCGATCCGGTGCTGGCGCCGTTCGTGTCGCTGATCCCGATCGTCGGCATGCTCCTGGCGATCGGTCTGATGCCCCACGCCCCTACCGCCGGCCGGTGGCTGTTCGCGCTCTTCGCCGCCGCCACCATCATCCTGGCAGGGTGGATCACCGGCCAATGGATCGTCGAAGGGCTCGACCTGGACCGGTTCCACTCCGGCTATGTCCTGCCCGCCGTCGCCGGCGGACTCATCGCCTCCATCGGCGCCGCCCGCGCCGGCTGGACCGCCATCGCCCACGCGTTCATGGGCATCGGCCTCGTGTCGTGGCTGCTCATCGGCTCCGTCATCCTGGCCCGGCTACTGTTCCGCCCGCGCCTGCCTGCGCCGCTGATGCCCACCCTGGCCATCGAGATCGCGCCGCCCGCTCTCGCCGGCCTCGCCTACCTGGCCATCACCCACGACAAGGTCGACGCCCTGGCCCTGGTGTTCGGCGGCTTCACCGTGCTCGCCGCCATCGTCCAACTCCGGCTGATCCCCGTGTACCGCCGGCTGGCGTTCAGCCCCGCGTTCTGGTCGTTCGCGTTCCCGTACGCCGCCGTCGCCACCTTCGCCCTGCACTGGATCCACTACGGAAAGCCCGTCGGGCACACGGTGTGGGCCTGGTGCGTACTGATCGCGATCACAGCCTTCATCGCCGCGCTCGTCGCCAAGACGACGACCGCCCTCGCCCACCACAGATTCCTGCCCCAACTCCAGAACCCGCAAGCACCGCGGTAACGGCATACCCATTGCACGCCAGTTGCACAACGATCACCTGGACGTGTCAGCATCCAACAGGCTCTCCCCCAACGGCGGCCGGTCGGCTGACACAGTGGCGGCCGGAATTTCCCCACTTCGGGAATGGAAGGCCCCGCAGCGCAACCGGGGAACACCCCTACTGACCTTGCTGCCTGCGCTGGGAAGGCACGGTAGGAACCCCTCCTGAGGGCAGGAGACCCTACTGCCCGAAGGAGAATCGAAGCTGAGCATTAATCAGGAAATTGAGCCGGTAACGCAGATGGCCGATCACAGCCTGCTCCGGAATTCCCTCAGGCGTCAACAGCGTCCAGCGCAGTGCGCAGCCGCTCTCAGCCGGCCGGATGTCGAACCGGATCTCATCATCGGGCCTCCCCGGCCACAATGATGACCAGACCACGAGCTCCGGCTTCACCGCATGCAGGATGCGCGGCTCAACCTCGTCAGGACGCAGATCGAGCCATGGGCGCCCACCAGGTCGTCGGGGATCGGTCAGGCTCTCCCACACGACATGAGCCGGCGGCGGTTGCTTACGCTCTCGCGAGCCCAACTCGATCACTTCAACAGTCTAGAGAAGAATTGGCGATGCGGCTGATGGGGTTCTCAGCGCTCCTCAGCGAAATCCAAGATTCGGAGAAGCAGACTTCGAAGGTCTTCTTCCCGGCCCGCGGAGGTCTACATGAGGAGACGCTTCTCAGGGAGATCGCTATCGGGCGGCGATGGTCTCAGGGCACACAGCACGCTGCGAAACGACCGTTGAAGCGGAACGGTCTCTGGTCAACCGGTCAACGGCGACCTCACGGCTAGCGCCGATCCGGGGCATGTGGACGCCTGCGCGGAGGTTCAAAGCTTCGTCACCCAGAGCGGACAGGCAGCGGTTCAGGGCGTCGTACGGATCGGCGGGCCGTCCTTGATGAACCGGATGCCGTGCCGGCGGCGGGGCGACCCCTCCCACAGCCGCATGAATTCTGGCGGGCGGTTCAGCGCCTTGACATGCCGACGACGGAGTGGATCAATTGCGGACTTGTGCGCATCCTTGCAGGAACACTGGTGATCGCTACCCTGGTCGCGGGGTGTTCGAGCGACCCCGTCGACGCGGTACCAGCAGCCGCGCTCGCGCCCCCAACGACCACGGTCGCGAGCCCCGATCCACGCGTGGAGACCGAGACTCCCTCGCCGCAGGCGACGCCGAGCCCGGCGCCGCTGAGCGTCGATCAGGCGGCCCGCCGTTATCTGGGCATCGTGCGGCCGTACAACATCGCGCTCGAGCGACTTGAGCAGGCTATCAACGGCGGCCAGCCTGTCACGGTGCTACGCCGCCGAGCAGCGCAGGTCGCCACCGCGAACAAGACGCAGATCCGGCATTTGACCGACACCGCCTGGCCCAGGGCGCTGCGCGGTCCGGTGGGGCAACTCGAGGCCGAATCGCTCACGGCCCAACGGCACTGGCTCCTGGCGGCGCGTGCCCGTACCCGCGACACGCTCATCCAGGAGGTACTGAACGCCGCCCGCCACGACGGCAAGCCGGCGGTGGGAAAAATCCGCGCTCTCCTCCACCTTGAGCAATACGACGAAGAGGACTACTCGTGACCGTCCATGGCAACCTACGTTGTCCACCATCGTTCGCTTCCATGCACCCACCATGGCCAGCCACAGACAAGCGAGCCTCAGTGCGGCACCAACTGTCGACGGTGCGCAACTCATGACCGTACCTACGGAAAAGTGAAGGCCCGCTCCTGGCCCGGCGATCAAGCCTGAACCGCGGAAACTCGGGAGGTGGCGCAATGCGCGTCGTCGTTGATGGGCGGCAGATACCCATGGAGGCCAATCTTCACCGGTTTCTGGCCGGACCTCTGGACTTCGGGCCTTACTACGGCAACAACCTCGCCGCGCTCCGGAACAGGCTGAGTACCGATGTGGAGCTGGTGTGGACTCACTGGGAGGAAAGCAGAGCCAACCTCGGTGCCGATCTGTTCGAGAGAATCCGCCGGCTCTTTGACAAAGTCCATACACAAGACGCGGCATGGGGCCTGCGCGACCGTTTCACCTTTGAGCTGCGCAGCGTGCACACCCCGCCCGCCTGATCATCTCGTCCGTGGGCCGACCCCTGGAGAGCACCCGTTGGGGTCGTACCAGCAGCCACGAGATCATGTCGGAATATGACCATGGACTCACCGCGGGCCGCATGGCGGCGCCTCGACAAACAGGTACGCCGGGAGCTGTTGCTCTCCGTGCAGAGGCACCCCGATCCCCAGGTCGCGGCCGTCGCGGCGGCGTATGCGCGATCAATGCTCGGCGTGAGCGGCTACTTCCGCCGCTTGGTCCCGGCTCTGCTGCTCATGCTGCTGCTCCTAATGGCGCTCGCGGTGTCGGTGGTCGCCACGTTCGTGGCTGGCGTCGAGAACTCCCGGTTCCAGGTGGTCGCTCTGGTGCTGTGGGTGGCCATGGTCGTATGGTTCGTCCGGCGTGACGCGCGACGGCTGAAGGCGCTGATGCGCATGGAGTACGTCAACAACCTGGCCGTGCCCACCGCCTCTCCGGCCACCGCCATGGGTCCCACCGGCCCCTTGGTGGTCCGGTACGACATGAAGCGGGCGCGCCGCGACTGGGCGCTGGCCGGACTCGTGCCAGGGGCCCTGGTCGGCGTCGCACTGCTGTTCGGTCCGCCGGCCCTTTCCATCCCGCTGTTGGTTCTGGCCGTGGTCGGAGGCATCGTCCTGCTGTCCGTACGGCTCGACAAGCCTGTGCTCGTCCTGGACGAATCGGGGGTCACGCTCCCCCGCCGTGGCTTCACCATCACCTGGCCGCAGATCTCGGCCATCCGCCTGATGCCTCTCCCACGGGGGACCGGCCGCAACGGCTCCCACCGCATCGTGGGCTTCATGCTGGCCGACGAGGAGCACACCCTGCGCATGGCCCCGCCCAGGTTGGCCAAGCAGATGCGGCGCTCCAATAGCTACTTCGGCGTCCCGCTGGTCATCGCCGACAAGTCCCTGACCAGCGACGCCGCGGCCATCGTCCAAGCGGCTCGTGCTCTGGCCAACGTGCCCTGTGAATGAGCGCGCCAGGAGCGACGGACTTCAGGTCAATTCGGCAGCCGGGACGGCAGCCGCCCTCCCTGGGCGGGGCAACCGGTGTTGCAAGATCACAAGAGAAGGGACAACGCCAATGAACTCTGGCCCACAGCCGGAAACTCGGGACACCATGCCCGACATGCCGACCTCAGTGTTGCGACTGGCGGAGACGCTTGCCATGCTGGCCGCCTCCGCCGACGAACAGGCGGCATGGGTTGCCCGGCACCAGTGGCACCCGGACGAATTGGCGCTCGACCTCGACTGGGCGAACGGGTGGGTACCGTGGAGCGTCGACGAGCAATCGCCAGGGCTCTTATCACCGATCCTTCACGATCTTTTGCAGCGCATCGACGACTGCCTAACGGCTATGAGCGGTCAGTCCCACTCCGAAAGGTGGAGCCCCAAGGGACTCGCCACCGATCCCGGATGGGCTGAAGTCCGGTATCTCTCCAGTCAGGCACTCGCCGAGATCGCGGCGCTGGACCTGATCGCCATCCCCTCGCCGACGGATCTGTAGACACAACCAAGCTCTACCTCGCGGCCGATCTTCCTGCTGCCTCGCGCTGGTCGGCATGATCACATTGTTACGACTGAAGGATTCAGATGGGAATCCATGGGCTTGATCCTCAACGCGCGAGGCGCGTGGCCGAGTTGGAGGCAGAGTGCCGACCCCTACTTGGATGGGAAGACGGAATGGAAGCGGTGCAACGTCTCCTGGCCGACCGGGGCGTGAGCGTAATAGATTCCATCTTGGTCACAAGACAGCTCCTCGGTGCAGGCCCAAGCGCACTCGGAGAAGCCAAGGCAGCTGTATTGGGCAGTGCAGCCCGGACCACCGACTGGGCGCATCATGGACGTTCCGTGGCCGACCTCCTTGCCCGACTCGAGGATGACCCAGACATCCAGGTGTACGAATCAGGCGATCAGTAGCAGCCTCTGGTCACCTGAAGACTTGGAGGACCTACCTCAAGCCGGACGCAGACCATAACTACGTTGTCCGGTGAGCCGTGCTGAGGAACGAAGCACGGATCGTCGATTGCCCCCAGCCATCCACAGCGGCCAGCCATGCAGTGGCGACCGTAGGGCTGCATCTGTGCGACGGCGCGGCAACCTCGGTCGCAGCGTTCGGTCCGTACGACGGGGGCGGCGTGCGGCGCCCAGCCCGGTGTCCCGCGCCGTTCGGGACCGGCCCCCAGGCCGCACGCCCGGACGGCGGGCGGGCGGATGGCCGGGGTGCGGCGCCGCCGCTTGATCGACGGTCAGGAGGAGATCGTCAACCGGCGGATCGCGGACGTACTGACCGCATGAGATAACAAACAACTTTCCTCGAAGGGCTCCGGCTTCCCCCGGGGCCTTTCGGCGTTCCAGGGCCACATCATCCCGCGCACATCCCAGCCCATGGGCGTCCACCTGGGGAAACACCCCATGATCCATCCCGCATATATCCCGCGACCAGCGACAAACCGCTCATGGCGGCATCTGGCTGCACACCCCTGAAACATAGAAGAGGCCCGTAGGGCCTCTGAGCTGCGCTAACTGCTGGTGGCAGGTGCAAGGTTCGAACTTGCGTAGGCTGAGCCGACGGTTTTGCAGCGCGTGACCGCTTCCAGGTCCGCATAGTGTCTGACCTGCGTTGCTCGGCTGTCGCGTCGCTCCCCGTAGCATGATCATTGCACGCATATTGCACGGTGCCTTGAGTGCCTACATCCACAATATGAGCAAGATGGATGACTTTCAGAGTGATCAGAAGCGTCTCCTGCGGGAGATGCTCAGGAGCGGCGAGCCACACTTCGAAGTGCGGTTGACCCTCGTGAAGACAGAGGAGGGAGGACGCCAGGGACGAATCGTGCACGGCTACCGTCCCCAACTGTGGATCGGGCAACGTCTAGCTACGGACGACATGATCCATTGGGACAGTCGACTCTACCCTCGCAACGATCGAGGACTAAAGCCGGGAGAGACAGGCAAGGCCCTTATGTTCCTGCTCAGTCTTCCTCCTGCCGTGCTACAAGTCGGTGAGCACTTGGAGTTCTTTGAGGGCCAGCGCCGAGTGGCTATCGGCGAAGTCCTCAGCGCAGTCAACCTGCCATGACCCAACAGCGCCGACTAGCCACCTGTCAGCCGGCCTGCAGCCGAATCCGCGCTGTCAGTTTGGGAATTGCAGGAATCTTGGCTTGTAGAGGCACCGGCCTGGGCCGGAAGGCGGTCGTGAGTGACCGTGGTTGTCCCTTCGTTACCGCCCTTAATGGGACGCTAATGGCACGACGATCAGCCCGCGACCTGGTGTCTCGCACGCGACGCGCGCACCCCGCCCGTCTGATCATCCCGTCTGGCGTCGACCCGCCCGGAGGGGAAGCGGGCCAGGGCCACGGGGACAAGGTGGAGCCCCCAACCGGAGGAACGACCTTGGCCCCGTGGCCCAGTCTGCTCGGCTTGTCCCGGGTCGATGGTGGGCGGGATGATCAGGCTTCCACCTCAGCCACCTACGGCCCAGACACCCGGCGCGGCGATCATCCCTGAGCCGGAGCGCCCCCGCCGGAGGCTGGGGTTTCGTTGAACCGACGGAGTGTCCATCTTGGTGGCGGCCACTGTGTGCGGTTCTGGTCGATGATCCATTCGGTGATGGACGCCGGGGATACTTTCAAGTCGAAGGAGCGGTAGACCGGTAGCAGCCCGAGTGCGTTGAAGGAGATCTCAACCGTCTCGGCGTGGCCGACGAGAATGATGGTTTCCCCACGGTGACGATGGGCGAGGTCGGTGATGGTGCGACTGGTGCGGGTCACCATCTCGGCCCAGGTCTCGTTTCCTTGCTGGAAGGGCCGGTAGATGCCGCCTCCCTCGATGTCGAGGCGTTGGAAGAATTCTGCGTGGGTGAGGCCGTCTGCCTCTGGCGGGGTGTGCCATGTGCAGAGCCCGCAGTCTGATGCTCGAACCGCTCCCCACCAGGGATCTCCACATCGGCCAACCTCAACCGAATCCACCGGTTGTCGTAGATCAGCCGTTCGCCGTGCACAACCCAGCGCGTCAGCTCGGCGTCATCAGCCACACCGCGAAGCTACCGCCTTGCACATGCCGGGTACACAGCTTCCGACTGGAGCAGGAGAAGGTTGCCGAGTTGTGCCTATACGGATCAAGCGGCGGCGCGGCGCGCCGCCATACCCGGCCCCACGCCTGCCCGCCGCCCGGGCATGGTCGCCTCTCCGCTCGCCAAGCGCCCCTACGACCTCCGGCACCCGGCCGTATCCCTCTGGCTCAACGCTGGCGTCCCGGCCCCGGAGGGTGCCGAGCGGGCGGGTCACAGCGTTGACGTCCTCCTCCGCGTCTATGCGAAGTGCCAGATCAAGCCCCGCGCCAACGTGCGACTCACCCTCACCAGCGACGGCCTGGCCCTCGACCAGCTCAGCGATCCGCTCCTGACCTTCCGCCTGCCCGCCTCCGGCGAAGCACCGTTCCTGCGCGACTGGCGGAACTGGATCGCCCAGCAGGTGACCAAGAAGCCCGAGCCGGTGACCTCCGCCCGAGGCGTCGCCCTGAACCCGGCCTACCTGGCCCGCTTCCGCGCCGCCTCCCGCGACCACCTGCCCTTGGAGATCCGCCCTGCCGGACGCTTCATGGTCATCACCTGCGGCACTCACTTCCTCGGCCTGGTCACGCCCATGGACCTGAGCAAGAGCAGCGAGTACGGCTCCGACCCGCTGGCCGCCAACTGGCTGTCCACCCTGGCCAAGGCAACCTAGTGACGGGCCGCGCGATCGTGCTCCGCGGAGACGCACGCCGACTCCCGCTACCAGACGAGAGCGTGGATCTGATCTGCACCTCGCCGCCGTACTGGGCGCTGAGGGACTACCGCGACGGCGACGAGAGCCTGAAAGGTCAGATCGGCAACGAGGTCTCGCCGGGTGAGTATGTGGAGTCGCTGTGGGAGTGCACCCGCGAGTGGATTCGGGTCCTCAAGCCTGAGGGTTCAATCTTCGTGGTGCTGGGCGACAAGTACTCTGACCGTGCTGACGGCGGTTCGGCGTCGGCGCAGTCGTGGCGTGAGGACCGGGCGGGATGCCTGCCGCCCGGGAAGTCTTCGACGGCGATGGCGCCGCGCAAGTCGCGTCTGATGCTGCCGGAGCGGTACAGGATCGGATGCCTCGATCTGGGGCTGCTAGTGCGGGTGGTCATCATCTGGTCGCAGCCGTCAGCGATGCCAGAGAGCGTGACCGACCGGGTCCGAGTCGCGCACGAGGACATCGCTCACCTGACCAAGGAGCCACACTACTACGCGTCCGTGGACGAGATACGCACCCCGGCGAGTAATTACGAGCGCAGGCCGGGCGCTCGCCGGGCGACCCCTCCCGGGCAGCGCCGCCGGGCCATGGCAGACACAGTGAACCCGCTCGGCCCTCTCCCCGGGAGCGTGTGGGAGATCGCGTCGCAGCCGCTAGTAGTGCCTGAGCATCTCGGGACCGACCACTACGCCGCCTTTCCCATGGAGATCCCGAGGCGCACCATCCGCGGCTGGTCTCCGCCCGGCATCTGCGTCAAGTGTGGCGAAGGACGCCGACCGTTAGTCGAGAAGCCAGGCGTCCTCGGCCAGAACAACAACCCTGACGGCAGGATCCGATCCACAATCCGTGGCGGCTCTGCCGAGTGGGCACTGCGCATGAGTAACCCTGACCGCATGGTCGGTTACGCCTGCGACTGTCTCCAACCCAACGCGCCTACCCGGCCTGCTGTCGTGCTCGACCCGTTCGGCGGGGCAGGCACCACGTCCCTTGTGGCGGCCACGCTCGGCCCGCCACGGCGTGAGCGTTGATCGCTCCGCGGACTACTGCCGCCTCGCTGCCTGGCGCACCACCGACCCGGGAGAGCGAGCCCGAGCCCTGGGCTTGCCCAAGCCCCCACCTGCCAATCCTGATCAGGCGGCGCTCTTTGAAGCGTCGTGAGCCTCTTTCGATCCCTGCCCACGCGCCGGAATCTTGTGACCTGCTCAAAAGGCCACGCTTCCGCGGCGCGGCCGGTACGGCGGTGAATCCAACCCGGCAAACCCGCCCCGCCGTGGTGCCAGGCTCGGCACGATAGCCCCAAGGCAACCACGCATCCTGTCGCTGCTTTTGTCGGCGTCAGCGCGTACGTTCACACCGAAACCACGTTCGAGATGGTGATGACCATGACCACGATCGACGAGCAAGCCGCCGTCCTCGCCCTCACCAAAGCCACCCGCGACAAGCCCTGGTTCTACACCGCACGCATCATCCTCGACGCGGGTAGCGCCCTGGCGCTGCTCGACCGCCGCTGCGCGAGCCGGGACGCCGACGACCGGGCGCACGCCGCCGACATCACGGCCCAGGTCCTGCCCGGCGACCTGGCCTGGGCGCGCGACCTCGTCACGGCCATGCGCGATGACGGCGTCCATCTCGTCACCGTGCTGGACGACGCCTACCCCGGCAACCTGATGTGGGCCTACGACCGGCAGCCGTTCCTGTGGATCCGCGGCGACATCCGCCCCAACGACCACCGCTCCGTCGCCGTGATCGGCGAGGTCGACTCCGGGCATGCGGCGTCTGCGGCCCGCGCCTTGGCCCAGGCCGGCATCACCGTGGTCGCGCCGCTGCGCTCGGCCCTGGACGCGGCGGTCCACCAGGCCGCGCACGACGCCGGTGGCCGCACCCTGGCCGTCCTGTCCGGCGGCATCGCCGAGCCAGCCACCGTCGACGAGTACGCCAGTATGGCCGAGCAGATAGCCAACTGCGGCGCGCTCGTGTCCGCGTTCTGGCCCGACGCCGCTCCGACCGACCGGACCGTGGCGCTCTCCCGCATCGTGACCTGCGGGTTAGCGGACTGCCTGTATGTCGTCGACGGGGCCGCCGGCGGATCGTCAGCCGGCCACGTCGAGCAGGCACTCCAGACCGGCAAATATGTGTTCGTGTCCCAGCGGCTCCACCAAGAACAGCCATGGGCCGCGCGAGCAGGCTCGCGGGGAGGCATGACTGCCGTCCAGGACATTGACGAGCTGCCCAAGCAGGCGGTCAATCTCATAGATATGACCCCTGGAACGAACACCTATTGATCATGGGTGATGCCGAGGCGTTCACCCGCGAATTCCTGCCACTGTTCCGCCCAGTTCCACCGACGCGGCCAGGCGTGTGCCGAATCTGCCACTCCGGTCCGAACAACGTCGGTGACACCGGCGGGCCTTGGGCCACGTGCGCAAGCTGCAAGCGCACCACGAAGAACTTATACGGCCACACGCAGTACGTGGTGCCGATCTCGCTGACGACCACAAACACGCAACTGTACGACGTGCTCGTCCGCAAAAGGGACCCCAACGGCCCCGGAGGGCGGCGCAAGCGGGCCGACTTCCTCGCCGCGACGGTGAGCCACTTCTACCACCAGCACGCCCACTGCCTGCAAGGACTGGCGGGCGGCCCGTTCACCCTGGTGGCCACCATCCCGAGCAACAACCTCGACACACCCGCTAAAGCCTTCCACATCATGTGGCAGGTCGTGGAGAGGGTGGGCGCGCTGGCTCGACTGTGGCGGCCACTGCTGCTGGAGGCAGACACCATGTTCGCGCCGGTTCTTGCCGACCGCCGCGCCCACCGGGACGCCTTCCGGGTCCCCCGCTCTGACAGGTTGGACAACGCGCGCGTCCTGCTGGTGGATGATCTGTTCGTCTCCGGCGCTCACGTACAGAGCGCAGCCTCGGCACTGATCGAGGCCGGAGCTGCAGCAGTGGTGACGCTCGTGATCGCGCGGCTGATCAACCCGGCGTCCAAAGATCCCTATAGCGCCGGCATCTGGAAACAAGCCTGCGAGCAGCCTTTCAGTTTCGACTGCTGCTGCATCTGCGACCGGCACGACCGCGCCCAGAATCCACGCAACCTGTAACCGCCTCCCCCGGCAACACCGGGCCCGCTCTCAGCACACAGAGCGGGGCCCTTTCGCATCCCACGCGCCCCTTCACCTGCGCACGAGCGCCGCCCAACGAACGAGTTCACCTCGCCATGCCTACTGACCAGCCCGACCCGACCACGCCCATCGGAAGGGAGACAACATGACCGCCTCACTGCAAAGACCGTGGCATCGCCCGCTCCACCTTCTATGACTGGCGCGCCAAGCGTCGGGCACCCAGATGCATCACCTTGCCCAACGGCAGCCTGCGCATCCGCCGCACCGAGTACGAGCGCTGGCTTGCCTCCAGAGAGGACACCGCTTGATGAACACCACTTACGACGTGCGCGTATGGCGCGTACTCACCAACAAGAACAAGGGAGGAAACACCTACACCGTGCGGTGGCTCACCGCTGAAAAGCCCTGGCGAGAGACGTTCGTGACGCGGGCACTCGCTGAGAGTTTCCGTGCCGAGTTGCTCACGGCCATCCGGCAGGGAAAGGCGTTCGACCTGGCCACCGGGCGCCCCCGCGAGCACGCCGGACAGCGAGGCCAGTCAGTCACGTGGTGGGAGCTGATGTGTTCCTACGTTGACCACCGGTGGGACGACGCGGCTCCGAACTCGCGCAGCTCAATCGCTGACGCGCTCGCCACCGCGACACTGTCTCTCCTCACCAGTGGGACCGGCCGGCCAACCAAGTCTGATATTCGCCAGGCTGTGTCCAAGTGGGCTGCTCACAAGCCGCGCAGGACTGCCGGGAACATACCGGAAGACATCGCCAGCACGGTTGCGTGGCTGGAGAAGAACACCGTTCCCGTGGCATCGCTCGCCGATGAGGCTACGGTCCTGGAGACGCTGAAAGGCATTTCCAGGACCCTGACGGGAAAGACCGCCGCAGGGACCACGATCGCCCGTAAACGCGCGGTCTTCTACAACGTCCTGGACTATGCGGTGAGCCCGGCCAAGCTACTGCCCAACAACCCGCTGATCAGCGTGAAATGGAAGACGCCCAAGGTCTCCGAGGAAGTCTCTCCCCGCCGCGTGGTCAACCCCAAGCAAGCCGAGGCGCTGCTCGCCGAGGTCGAAAAGACCATGGCGCAACTGACGGCATTCTTCGCGGTCATGTACTACTCGGCTCTACGCCCAGCGGAAGCCGCCGACCTCACAGCCGACGAAATCGACCTGCCCGACGTCGAAAGTGACGATAAGTGGGGATGGTTCTGTCTCGGCGACTCAGCGTCGGCGGTCGGAGCCGACTGGACAGGGAACGGAAAGCGTCGGGAGTCGCGAGAACTCAAGCACCGCGCACGTACGGCAGTCCGACCCGTACCGATCCCGCCGCCCTTGGTTCCCATCCTTCGCGCCCACCTCAGGACGCATGGCGTAAGCCCGGACGGCCACCTGTTCGTAGGAGAGAGCGGCGGCCCGCTCTCGGAGAGCGTCTATGGCCGCGTCTGGCAGAAAGCTCGTACGGGCGCGCTGAGCAAGACCGAGGCCGCCTCACCGCTCGCGGCCCGGCCGTACGACCTGCGCCACGCCTGCGTCTCGACATGGCTCAACGCCGGGGTTCCGGCCCCCCAGGTCGCAGAGTGGGCAGGGCACAGCGTGAACGTGCTTCTTCGGGTCTACGCGAAGTGCATCGTGGGCCAAGACGGCTTCGCCCGAAAGCTGATCAGCGAAGCCCTGGAACCTCCGCGAGAGGCCGACTGATCGCCGACGCGCATGCGACGCGAGAGCCCGTAGAACGCCGTTGACGACCGTGAACAGCCGGACACAAAGCAAGAGGCCCGCCACCGCGTTTCCGCTGGTGACGGGCCTCTTCTAGCTGGTGTGGCAGGTGCAAGGTTCGAACTTGCGTAGGCTGAGCCGACGGTTTTACAGACCGCTCCCTTTGGCCACTCGGGCAACCTGCCGTGCCATCCGCTCTCGCGGCGACAGAAAGAAGGATAGCGGACTTCGGAGGTGTACGTGACACCGGTTTGTCCTGGGCCGGATTCGGATTGTCCGCGCCTGCGGGCCAACCGGCTCCGGCCCACACGCCTGCTCGCTCGCACCTCGGTGGTCCCTGTGCCTCGTCGACGCATGTGGTGGAAGGGACTGGAGAGATGCGAGGGTTTCGCCCCTCTGGCCGCGGTTGTGGGGCCGGGGAGGTGGATTCGGGGGGACGGTAGCCGGGGCGCGATCAGCGGTGTTGAGGGCTGGGCCTTCGTCGTGGGAAGGCCCATGGCTTCAGGTGGCTTCGTGGGCGGATGGCTCGGCGGCGCTGAGTGTTCGTGTCGGGTCGCAGGATGCCGGTGCTGTGGGTGGTGCTGATGGGGGGTAGGTGAGGCTTTTGTTCAGGTGGCGTCGGAGGGCGGCGAGTTCGTCGCCTAGCGCGGCCAGATCTCGTCTTATCTCGGTACGGACGTCGTCCAGGCGCATCAACACCAGGAGCATCACGGGTGTGATGTCGTCAGCGGTACGCGGGTTCCTGTTGAGCCCCCGCAAGCGCGCCATCAGATCGAGGATCTCTGCCTCTGCGTTCACTCATTCCTACTTTGCGAGGCTGGAGGGCAATCCCCTGCGCCGGGGCTACGGCTCGGGGCTGACGTGGAGAACAGTTGCCAGACCCACGGCCGTCACCGCAGCCATCGGCCCAGGTCAGGGTGTGGTTTGTGCTTCCGGCCGTCGACGTTTTTCTCCTCCCGGCAGTGAACGGTTCCACATGGCGTGGGCGCGAAGGCGGGCGCGCGTCGCGAAAGAGGGCGGTCGGCCGGTTCGGCGGTGGTTGATGAGGGCTTGAGCCGGACGACGGGTGGGCGAATCTCATGGGTTCGTACCGGGGACGTGTGTGCGATGCTGAGGCGTTTCTGACTTAATGATGCAGATCGCAGATTCTTCAGCCAGCATCGGTGGCTCC
>NZ_BAAAZP010000197.1:0-22381 GCF_039536965.1 Nonomuraea antimicrobica
CCCGGCCGGGGAGTCCCGCCTCCGGAGCCACCGTCCGGGGCTCCCGGCCCGCCTCCCGTCGCCTCGGGCGCGGGCCCACGTCTCTTGCGGACCATCGCCGGGGCCGTCATGGGACCGTCACGGGGGCGGACGCGTACAGCCCTCGCAGGCGGACCGCGTCCAGCGCCTCCGTGGGCTCGTCCAGCCGCACCTCCCCCAGCCGCAGGCCCACCACCCGGCGGGTCCACTGCAACGCCAGCTCGATCTGGTGCAACGTGCACACCATGGTCAGCTCGTCCTCCCGGCACACCCGGACCAGCAGGTCCATCACGGACGCGGCGGTCTCCGGGTCGAGTGAGGCCACGGGCTCGTCGGCGAGCACCAGCTCCGGCCGCTGCAACAGGGCGCGGGCGATGGCCACGCGCTGCTGCTGGCCGCCCGACAGGCTCCCGGCCCGCTGGTAGGCCCGGTCCGCCAGGCCCACCCGGTCGAGGTGCTCCAGCGCCTCCGCGCGGACGGCCCGGGGCCAGGTGACGATGCCGTACCGGGGGCCTCGGACCCGGCCCAGGGCGCCGTGCAGCACGTTCTCCATCACGGTGAGCCGTCCGACGAGGTTGAACTGCTGGAAGACGACCCCGACCCGGCGCCGCAGCGCCCGCAGAGCGGCGCCCTTGGCGGCGGCCACGTCGACCCCCAGCACCTCGACCTCGCCCGAGTCCGGCCTGGCCAGCCCGTTGAGGTGGCGCAGCAGCGTCGACTTGCCCGAGCCCGAAGGGCCGAGCAGCGCGACGATCTCACCCCGCCGCACGGTCAGGTCGATCCCCGCGCACGCGCTCACCTCGCCGAACCTCTTGACCAGACCCCTGGTCCTGACGACCGCCGTCATGCCGTGGAGCACTTCTCGTTGTGGGTGGCCGCGCACACCTCGCGTACGGGGTCGAAGGTGGCGTCGGTCACCGGCTGGAAGCCCCAGATGGAGGAGTCGGCGGTCACCCGGCAGGAGTCCTCGTCCGCGCAGATGCCGAG
Source organism: Nonomuraea antimicrobica (assembly GCF_039536965.1). Classification (NCBI taxonomy): domain Bacteria; kingdom Bacillati; phylum Actinomycetota; class Actinomycetes; order Streptosporangiales; family Streptosporangiaceae; genus Nonomuraea; species Nonomuraea antimicrobica. Next base: position 1,006 of record NZ_BAAAZP010000197.1, read on the forward strand.
CTGGACGAGCCGGTCCTTGGTGGCGTCCTTGGTGAAGGTCTGGACGAGCTTGGCCTTGACGTCGGCGGGCAGCGCGTCGCTCATGGCCACGGGCGACATGGGGATCGGCGCCGACTTCCACACCACCTTCACCTGGCCGGCCTTGAGCTTGCCCTTGTCGATGAGGATGTGGTCGACCATGGCGTTCTCGGAGAAGCCGGCCTCGCACTTGCCGTCGGCGACCGACAGCACGGAGTTGTCGTGGCCGCCGGCCATGACCGGCTGCACGCCCGTCTTCGGGTCGATGCCCGCACCGAGCAGGCCCTGGCTCGGGAAGAGGTAGCCGGAGGTGGAGCCCGGGTCGACGAAGCAGACCTTGGCGCCCTTGAAGCCGTTGAGGTCGGTGATCTCGCTGTTGGCCGGCACGATGCCGTAGCTCTGGTACGTGGGCGTGCCGCCCTTCTCGACCATCGACGCGATCGGCGTGATCTTGGCGCCGTTGCTCCTGGCGAGCACGTACGACAGCGGCCCGAACTCGGCCAGGTCGATCTTGCCGGACACCATGCCCTCGATCACCGCGTTGTAGTCGGTCGAGCGGACGAACTCGACCTTCCTGCCGGTGTTCTTCTCGATGAGCGCGATGATGTCCTTGTACTCGGCCGTCGGGTCGATGTTCTGCTCGACCGGCACGGCGGCGAAGCGCAGCACCTCGTCACCGCCGGTGCTGCCGTCGGCGGACGAGCAGCCCGCCGCCGCGAGCGCGCCGATCATGGCCAGGGCGGTCAGGATACGTTTCACAGTCAGGTCTCCGAGCTGGTCGCAGGTGGCAGATCCGGCTCGTCACGCTCGTCGCCGACAGTGATGAAGAGGTCAGTCGCGCCTGACGGTGCACGAACCGAGGGGTTAACTCCGGACGAACCCCCTCGCCCGTCACCTTCCGGCCGGTGTGCGGCCACCGTTCCGACATCGTCCGGTCGCCGGATGGGACGCATGATGCCCTTACCGATCTCCACATAAGAGGACGAGTCATGCTTTCTCGGGATGAATTGCACGACCTCTTCGAGGGCCTCGCCGGTCTCCCGTACGGCGGCGAGGTCGTCGACCAGCGCACCCACGCCCTCCAGGCCGCCGCCCACGCCGTGGCCGCCGGAGCCGACGACGAACTCGTCCTGGCCGCCGCCTTCCACGACGTGGGCCGCGCCCGCCCGGTGGCCGAGCGCCACCGGGGCCTGCCCCACGAGCAGGCGGGCGCCGCCTTCGCCCGCGACCACCTGACCGAGCGCTCGGCCTGGGCGATCGAGCAGCACGTGGCCGCCAAGCGCTACCTGGTCGCCGTCGACCCGGCCTACCACGACACGCTGAGCCCGGTGTCTGTCCGCACGCTGCGCGCCCAGGGCGGCCCGATGTCGCCGGAGGAGACGGCCGCGTTCGAGGCCCACGCGTGGTCGTCCGACGCGGTGGCCCTGCGCCGCTGGGACGACACCGCCAAGGACCCCGAGGGCCCGGTGCTCCCGATGGAGGACCTGATCGCCGCGTACGAGCGGGTGATGCGCTAGGACGAGCGGGGACGCCAGTCGCCCCGGTCGAGGTCGAGGTTCTCCGGGGTGTGCAGGCGCACCATGGTCCTGGCCACGCCCGCCGGCACCCGGTGCGGGGAGAGGAACGACACCGCCACCATCACCGCGAACGCGATCGGCACCGTCCACGCCGCCGGCTGGGCCAGCAGCGCCCCCGCCAGACCCGCCTGCGGCCCGGCCACGATCGTCACCAGGACGGCCCCGCTCGCCAGCCCGCCCCCCACGAACAGCCCGGCCAGCGCACCCGTCGTGGACAGGCGCCGCCACCAGATGCCCAGCACGAGCAGCGGGCAGAACGACGAGGCCGCCACCGCGAAGGCCAGCCCCACCACGTCCGCGACCGGCAGCGCCCGCGCCCACAGCGCCAGGGCCAGCGGCACCGCCACCGCCATCAGCGTGGCGACCCTGAACGAGCGCACCCCGCCCTTGAGCAGGTCCTGGGCGATCACTCCGGCCACCGACACGGTCAGCCCCGAGGAGGTCGACAGGAACGCGGCGAACGCGCCTGCGGTGACCAGGGCGGTCAGCACGTCGCCCAGCGTGCCGCCGATCATGCGGGCGGGCAGCGTCAGCACGACGGTGTCGGTGCGTACGAGGTCGGGGGCGTACATGCGGCCGAGCCAGCCGTACACGGCGGGCAGCAGGTAGAAGGCGCCGAGCAGCGACAGCACCACCAGCGTCGTACGCCGCGCGGCCCGCCCGTCGGGGTTGGTGTAGAAGCGCACGAGCACGTGCGGCAGCCCCATCGTCCCCAGGAACGTGGCCAGGATCAGCGAGTACGTCGAGTAGAGCCCGTACTCCCTGCCCCCGGCCAGCGGCACCTGCCAGGTGGCCGCGTCGGCGGCGCTCACGTTCGGTGCCCCGTCCGCGTGCCAGGCCATCAGCAGGAACACCAGCGGCACCGCCAGCGCCGTCAGCTTGAGCCAGTACTGGAACGCCTGCACGAACGTGATCGACCGCATCCCGCCCGACAGCACGTTCACCGCGACGACGACCGCGACCAGCAGCCCGCCCACCCAGACGGGGGCGCCGGTGATCGTACGCAGCACCAGGCCCGCGCTCTGGAACTGCGGCATGAGGTAGAGCCAGCCGATCAGCACGACCAGCACGCTCGCGGTGCGGCGCACGGTCATCGACTCCAGCCTGGCCTCGGCGAAGTCCGGCAGCGTGTACGCCCCCGAGCGCCGCAGCGGCGCCGACACCAGCACCAGCAGCACCAGGTACCCGCCGGTCCAGCCCACGGGCAGCCAGAGCATGTCCACGCCGAAGGACAGGATGAGCCCGGCGACGCCCAGGAACGAGGCCGCCGACAGGTACTCGCCGCCGATGGCCGAGGCGTTCCAGAGCGGGCTGACCGTACGGGAGGCGACGTAGAAGTCGGAGGTCGTGCGCGAGACCCTGATCCCGAACGCCCCGATGAGCACGGCCGCCACCACGACCACGACCACCGCCGTCAGGCTCATCGGCGCTCGACCAGCTCGGCGAAGCTGCGCTCGTTGCGCTCGGCCTGGCGTACGTAGAGCCAGGCGCCGATGACGAAGGCAGGGTAGATGAGGCCGGCCAGCACCGCCCACGGGAGGGGCAGGCCGAGCAGGTGCACCTCGCGCAGCTCGGGGATGAGCAGGAACAGCAGCGGCAGCCCGCCGATCACGCAGGCCAGCACCGTGCAGACGAACAACGCCAGCCGGAACTGGGTGCGCAGGAGCGAGCGCATGTAGACCTCGCCGAGCCGGGTCTGCTCGTCGATCTCCCGGGTGGCGGGGTACCGGGGACGGCGGGTGGCGGCCGCGCGCGGGCTGGTCACGGTGACCCGGCGGTCACGCGGGTCGGGGCTCATTCGTGCCTGCCCTTCCTGGCCCGCCGCACCAGCAGGTCGCGCAGCTCACGCGTGTGCCGACGGCTGACCGGCAGCTCGGTGTCGCCGACCCGGACGGTGCACTTGCCGGAGTCGATGTGCAGCTCCTCGATGTGCTTGACGGCCACCAGGTGGCTGCGGTGCACCCGGACGAACCCGGCCGAGGCCCACCGCTCCTCCAGGGTGGCCAGCGGGATCCGGACGAGGTGACTGCCCGAGGCCGTGTGCAGGCGAGCGTAGTCGCCCTGCGCCTCGACGTAGACGACGTCGGCGCTGGAGACGAACCGGGTCACCCCGCCCAACTCGACGGGGATCGTGTCGCTCTCGCCGCCGCCCTCCACCGGCACGTCCGCCGAGACCGCCACCCGCCGGATCGCCTCCGCCAGCCGCTCCGGGCGTACGGGCTTGAGCAGGTAGTCCTCCGCCTTGATCTCGAACGCGTCCACCGCGTGCTCCTCGTACGCGGTCACGAACACCACCCGCGGCGGGTTGGCGAACTGCGACAGCAGCCGCCCCAGAACCACCCCGTCGAGCCCGCGCATCCGGATGTCCAGGAACACCGCGTCGATCGGCCGCCCGTCGGCGATGGCGCGGTCGAGCAGCCGTAGCGCCGCCGCGCCGTCCCTGGCGGTGGCCACCTCGCCGATGCGGGGGTCGGCGCGCAGCAGGTACGACAGGTCTTCGAGGGCGGGTAGCTCGTCGTCGACCGCGAGGACCCGTAGAAGTGCCATAGACAGTGATGAAACCGACAACAAAGATCGAGGTCAACGGGCGGAGACACCTGGGTGATACTTCGGCAACCTGATGTTGACCTTGGTGCCCGCGCCGCTGGCCGTCTCGACCACGAGACCGTAGTCGTCGCCGTACACCTGACGCAGCCGTTCGTCCACGTTCGCCAGCCCGACGCCGCCCGCCGGGGTGATCTCACCCGCGAGGATGCGGCGCAGCCGGTCGGGGTCCATGCCGAGCCCGTCGTCCTCGACGCTGATGCGGCACTCCGCGCCCGCGTCCTCGGCGATGATCGTGATGCGGCCGACGCCGTTCCTGCTCTCCAGACCGTGCCGGACGGCGTTCTCGACCAGCGGCTGCAGGCACAGGAACGGCACCGCGACCGGCAGCACCTCCGGCGCGATGCGCAGCGTGACCTGGAGCTGGTCGCCGAACCTGGCCCGTTCGAGTATCAGGTAGCGGTCGATCGAGCGCAGTTCCTCGGCCAGCGTGGTGAACTCTCCGTGCCGCCGGAAGGAGTAGCGGGTGAAGTCGGCGAACTCCAGCAGCAGCTCCCGCGCCCGCTCCGGGTCGGTGCGGACGAAGGAGGCGATCGTGGTGAGCGAGTTGTAGATGAAGTGCGGCGAGATCTGCGCCCGCAGCGCCCGCACCTCGGCCTCCATGAGCAGCGTGCGGGAGCGGTCCAGCTCGGCCAGCTCCAGTTGCGAGTCCACCCAGCCCGCCACCTCCTGCGCGGCCCTGACCAGCCCCGCGGAGGCGGTCTGCCCGTAGGCGGCCAGCGCGCCGACCACCCGGTCGTCGGTGGTCAGCGGCACCACGACGGCGTGCCGGATCGGGCATTCGAGCAGGTCGCAGTCGATGGTCAGGACCTGCGTGCGGCCGTCGTTGAGGGTGGCCTCGGCGTGCTCGAACGCCTGGTCCGCGTGGTGGTCGTCGCCCGCGCCGTCGTAGACGAGCAGCCGTTCGACGTCGGTGACGGCCAGGGCGGCCGAACCCAGCAGGGCGCGCAGGTGGCGGGAGGCGCGCTCGGCGCCGTCGGCGGTCAGCCCGGCCCGCAGCGGCGGCCCCGCCAGCGAGGCGGTGTGCAGGGTCTCGAACGTGGCCCGCTCGGCCGGGCTCGTGCCCAGCTCACGCCGCCCCCGCATCACCCGCCAGAGCACGAACGCGGGCACACCGACGAGCACCGCGACGACGGCCACGCCGACCAGGTACTCCACGCGCACGCCGACCAGGTACTCCACGCGGTCAGAGCCTAGCCCCGGCCGCCGACCGTCCGGTGTCCGGGCCGCCCTTTTCCGCCGGGTCCGCGGCTCACAGGGCCTTCGCTATGAGGTCGGCGTACGACTGGGCCTCCTCGGCGGAGGCGTACGTGGTGCGCGGCCAGAAGAAGCCGCGCAGTCCGTCTTTCCTGTTGCGCGGCACCACGTGCACGTGCAGGTGGGGCACGCTCTGGCTGACGCGGTTGTTCAGTGCCACGAACGTGCCGCCCGCCTGCAGCCCCTCCTCCACCGCCCGCGCCATGGCCCGCACGCGCTCGAAGAACGGCCCCACGTCGGCGAGATCGGCGAGCGTCTCGACGTGCACGCGCGGCACGACCAGCACGTGGCCCTTGAAGACCGGCCGGATGTCGAGGATGGAGACCGCCACCTCGTCGGAGGCCACCACGGTGGCCGGGCGCCGGCCGGCGATGATCTCGCAGAACAGGTCGGCGCCCGCCCCGGCGCCTGCCCCGGTGCCCGGCTGGGTGCCCTCAGTGCTCACGGCCCGACCTTATCCGCCGCCCGGTCCCTGAAGGCCGTCCAGCTCGACACGTTGGGCGTCGTCCACTCGTCAGGCGCGTGCAGGAAGTGCTCGCCCACCCGCTCGGCCAGCTTCCCCGGCACCTCGGCCACCTTGGCGCCCCGGCAGTGGTAGACCAGCCCGCCCCCGCGCGACCCCATGGCCATCCACGGCAGCCAGGGCGAGACCCGGCACCACGAGAACACGCACGGCACGTCGGGCACGCCCGACTCGAGGTCGGCCGCCGAGGCGAAGAACTGGAACAGCTCCAGCGCCCGGTAGGTGTCGTTCGCCGAGTTGTCCGGGTAGTCGGCCACCTTGAGCGGCGAGGGGTAGGCCAGCCGGACGTCCACGTTGTAGACGACCTGGCCGCCCAGCCGCGTCTCCGGCACCGGGTAGGCGCCCAGCCGCTGGTTGACCGGGTCGTTGAAGACGTGCTGCACCTCGACCGCGCGCCCGGTGAACGGGTTGTCCCACGTGTCGATCGCCTGCCTGGTGCGGGGGTCGAGGTAGAGGGCGGCCTCCCTGGTCAGGAGCTGCCAGCCGCCGTCGGACTCGACCGCCCTGGCCACGTTGAGCCCCTCGAACCCGAACAGGTGGTGCGGCCCGTCGTCGTCCTGCCAGCCGTAGACGTCGCCTGTCCAGTAGGAGATCGTCTCCGCCCCGTCGGACGAGGCGCGCACCCGGATGAAGTCCATGATCTGCACACTAGCCCGTCACCACGCCCCCCAGGGAACCCCCTCCGGGGGCTCACCCGACGGTGATGACGAAGACCGCCTCCACCGTCTGCCCGCCGCCCTCGGGAGCGGGCGTCTGCCGGCACATCCGGCAGTTGCGGAGCCTGATCTCGGTCGAGCCCGGCTGCTTGCCGTTGAAGACGAAGTACGCGGTGCCGCCCGCCCCGGGCAGGTCGGACTCTCCTTCGTGCTCCTCGCTGATGAACGAGGCCACCTTCGCGTCGGGCACCTCCACCAGCTCCCAGTCGTCGCCCACGGAGGGGTTGTCGGGGACGGTCAGCGAGAAGCGCTGCCCCGGCCGGACCTCCGCCCGCACGGTCGCGTCCGCCGACCCCTTGATCACCTTGCCGTAGTCGCTCACCGCCGACCCGGCAGCACACCCCGCCACCAGGAGCAGACCGAGGAGGGTGGCGGCGGCCGTTCGACGCATCATCCCAGCAGCGTATCGCCGCAATCGCCCGGCCGGCCGCTCACCCGCGCGGCCGGCGACGGCGACGCACGACGTGGGGCTGCACGCGGCTCATCATGTGGCTCATCAGGTGACGAGTCATGTGGCGGGCCATGTGCCGGGCCATGCGGCGGGTCATGTGCCGGGTCATGTGGCGGGTCATGTGCCGGGTCATGTGGCGGGTCATGTGCCGGGTCATGTGGCGCGGGTTCGTCACGTGACGCGTGTGGCGACGGCGGTGCAGGGTGTCCCGCGTCATGGGACGCGCGTTGTGACGGCGGCGCATCGCGCGACGCGTCATGTGGCTGCGGTGCACCACGCCATGCACCACGCCGTGCACCACGAACGCGGTCACCATGGCCGCGGTGCCCGCGACCGCGGCGAGCACGCCCGGCCGCCTCCCCGCCCGCGCCAGGGCGTCCGCGACGCGACCCCCCGCCGTCTTCGCGGCGTGCCTCGCGCGGGTCTTGACGTCGGTCTTGCGGGCCAGGGCGCTGAGGGTCTCCCCCAGCTCTCGCCGGGTCCTCCTGATGTCCGCACGTACGTCGTCCGCTGCCACCCCGTGCGCCCCCTTCACCGGCTCCTCCCCTTCCCACCTGCGCAGGATCGGGGAGGACCATTCCGCGGAGGCGGGGATCTCGGGGGCGTACGTCTCGTGCGCCCGGCGGTCCGCCTCGAACCTGCGCGCGTTCTCGGCGGCGCCCGGCCTGGTCGGGGGGACGTTGATGGATTCCGGCTCGGTCGGCGTGCCCACGGTCGCCCGGCGGGCTCCGACGTCACCGGCATGCCGCTCGCCGAATCCGGCTTCGGTCTCGCTCATCGCCGCGCCCTCTCCTTGACCATGTCGATGTCGGCCTTGACACTCGCGATGGTCTCCGCCGGGACAGGCGGCCCGACCCGCTTGACCTCGTTCCTGCCGAACAGGCCGAGCAGGGCGGCGATGACGAAGAGCACGGCCGCCACGATCGCGGCGGCCGCCCATCCGGGCAGCACCAGGGCGAGGAGCAGCACGACGGCGGCCACGAGGGTCGCGCCGCCGAAGAACGCGGCCATCCCGGCCGCGCCGAACAGCCCCGCGCCGAAGCCCGCCCGCTTGCCCTTCTCCGCCAGCTCCATCCTGGCCAGGCGGAGCTCGTCCTTCACGAGCCGGGAAACCTGCTCGGAGAGATCGTTGACCAGCTTGTGGGTGTCGTTCACGACGCTCGCCTCCTCCGCTGAGGAGAGCGACTACCCAGACAAATGGCCTTTTATCCCCACAAAACGCCCATATCACCGCTCGGGCACGCCGCATCGCCCGGCGGCGTGTGCTGGGGACCTATCGCTTGGCCGCCTTGAGGAGGAACCCGAGCACGGACACGACCGGGTCCTTCTGGACCTCGCACCAGTTGTCGGGCTGCTTCGGCCTGCTCCACGGGGACGGCAGCTCGCACGAGGGAGCCTGCGGCTCGGGCCGCTCACACCACGATCCGGGAGGTTTCATACCTTCAGCCTACTCCTTCAGCCGCGGGCGGCCCCGGGGCTTTCATGGCCGCAGACGAGGTGGGTCAGCGCGGCCACCGCGCGGTAGGGGTCGGTCCTGCCGGCCTCTTCCTCGGCCGCGAGCAGGTCGTCGAGGTCACCGGGGATCGGCGCGTCGCCGGGGGCGGTGTCGGTGAACACGCGTACGCCGTACCACCGGCGTACCGCCAGCCCCTCCTCACCCAGCCGCCCCACCAGGTCGCCGAGCCGGTCGGCCCTGGCCTCGACGCCGATCCTGTTGAGGTAACCGGTCTGGCCGAACGCCCGCAGCGCGCCCTGCCAGTCGCCCGTCAGGCCGGGCCGCATGGCCAGGGCGTCGCCGTTGCGCACCAGCAGCGACAGCAGTCCGCCGGGGGCCAGCACGCGGGCCAGACCGGCGAGGAGCGGGCCGGGGTCGTCGACGTACATCAGCACGCCGTGGCAGACGACGGCGTCGAAGCCGCCCGGCTCGAACAGCTCCCCCAGCCGCTCCGCCTCGGCCTGCACGGTACGCACGCGCATGCCCGGCTGGATCCCGGCCTCCAGGAGGCCGAGCAGCTCGCGGGAGGCGTCGAGCGCGGTGACGTGGTGGCCCCTGGCCGCCATCCTGAGCGCCTGCGTGCCCTGGCCGGACCCGACGTCGAGGATGCGGCACGGGGTGGCGGGGAGGTGCTCGGCGAGCTGCCGGGTGACCAGCTCCTGGCGGACGACGTCCCGCAACGTGCCCAGCCCGGCCCGCCAGGCGCCCTCGGCCCCCGAAAACCTCATGTCAGGATCCTAAGCGGAAACGATCTCCGCGCCTCGGCGGCCCCCTGTCCCGAGGCCCGATCTCCCGCTGATCAGGGGTAGCCTGCCGGGGTGCTGGTACACGGAGTCTGGGCGGAGGGCGGGCTCGCCTTCTGGGCGGAGACCGTCGACGCCGCCGCCGCGAGACGTCCCGGCCGTGGCACAGGCGCGCGTCCCCATCCGCACGCCGCCTCCGCGCAGGAGGTCGCCGCCGTGCTCGGCCTCGGCTCACCGCCCGGGGCTCCGGAGTCGGAGGTGCTGGAGCTGCTCCTGCCCGGCTCGGCCGCCGAGCCGCTGCCCTCCCCCGAGACCGGGAGGCTGGCGGAGGTGACCCGGCCGCGGCTGCGGCTGTGGCAGGTGCCCGCCGTCGTCCCACCCGCCGCCGACGCGCTGCGCCTGCTGACCGGCTCCACTCTGACCGCCCCTGCCCCCGCTCCCGCCTCAGCCCCAGCCCCAGCCCCAGCCCCAGCCCCGACCGCCGACGCTCTGCCCGCCCACGTCGGCACCGCGACCCTGCGTCACTGGGCGGCCGTCGCCGCGTTCGCCCACGACCTGGTACGCCGGGGCCGCGTCGTCCCGCACCTGGTGGCGCCCGCCGTCCGCCGCGACGACGCCGTCGCCGCCCCGCCCGGTTCGACGGCCATGTGGGAGATCCCGCCGGACGACGCCCAGGCCAGGTGGCGGCCGGTGCTCACCGGGGCCGACGCCGCGTACTTCCGTGAGCTGGCCGTGGCCATGCCGCCCGCCTGCCGCACGTCCGGCGTCGAGCGCCGTTCCGCCGACGTCCTGCGCGCGGCGCTGGAGACGTTCACCGACGCCCTGGTCCGCCGGACGCTCACCGCGCCGCTGATCGCCAGGCCGCCCAGAACGCTCAGGGAGCGCTGGCTGGCCGCGCTCACCGGTGAGTCCGCCGCCTGCCCCGACGACCCCGAGCTGCGCCGTGAGCTGGACAGGTGGCACGAGGCGGTGGCCGCCGCGGAAGGGGCCACGCGCGTGTGCTTCCGCCTGCTGGAGCCCGCCGACACCGACGACTGGCGGGTGGAGCTGGCCCTGCAGGCGGCCGACGACCCCAGCCTCTACGTCCCGGCCGCCGACGTCTGGAGCGGCGGGCGCGTGACCGGGCTGCCGGGCAGGCCGGAGCGGGAGCTGCTGGCCGGGCTGGGCCGGGCGGTCAGGCTGTATCCGGAGCTCGACCGGGCCCTGCGCGTGCCCGAGCCGAGCGGGCTGGCCCTCGACACGGCCGGCGCGTTCGGGTTCCTGCGGCAGGCCGCGCCGCTGCTGCAGGCTGCCGGGTTCGGCGTGCAGTTGCCGCGCTGGGCCGGCCGGACCAGGCTGGGTCTCAAGCTCACCACGCGCGCCAAGGCGCAGACGGCGACGGTGAGCCAGGGGTTCGGCCTGCGGGAGCTGGTGGACTTCCGCGTCGACCTCGCGGTGGGCGACGAGACGATCAGCGAGGCGGAGCTGGCCGAGCTGGCCCGGCTCAAGGTGCCGCTGGTCCGGGTCCGCGGCCAGTGGGTGGAGCTGGACGACCGGCAGCTCAGGGCGGCGCTGAAGGCCGTGGCGGGCAGCCGTACGGGTGAGGCCAGTGCCGCCGAGATCCTGCGGCAGGTCGTGCAGAGCGGCGACGAGGAGCTGCCGCTGCTGGAAGTCGACGCCGACGGGGTGCTCGGCGACCTGCTGTCCGGACAGGCCGAGCGGCGGCTGGTCCCGCTGGCCACGCCGCCGGGTCTCGACGCCACCCTGCGGCCCTACCAGGAGCGCGGGCTGGCGTGGCTGAGCTTCCTGTCGGAGCTGGGGCTGGGCGGCGTGCTGGCCGACGACATGGGGCTGGGCAAGACGATCACCACGCTGGCCCTGCTCGTGCACGAGCGCGCCGACGCCCCGACGCTGCTGGTGTGCCCGATGTCGCTGGTCGGGAACTGGCAGCGGGAGGCGGCCAGGTTCGCGCCGGGGCTGCGGGTCTACGTGCACCACGGCAGCGGGCGCGACGCCGCCGAGATCGGCCGGGCCGACCTGGTGATCACCACGTACGGCACCGCCCAGCGCGACCTGGAGACGCTCAAGGACGTCACCTGGCACCGGGTCGTGTGCGACGAGGCCCAGGCGATCAAGAACAGCGGCACGTTGCAGGCCAGGGCCGTACGCTCGATCCCCACGGGCACCAGGCTCGCCCTGACGGGCACCCCCGTGGAGAATCACCTGGCCGAGCTCTGGTCGATCATGGAGTTCGCCAATCCTGGCCTGCTGGGGCCGCGTGCCCGGTTCAGGACCCGCTTCCAGGAGCCGATCGAGGCCCGCCAGGACGAGCAGGCGGCACGGGCGCTCAAGCGGGCGACGGGCCCGTTCATCCTGCGCCGCCTCAAGACCGACCGGTCGATCATCTCGGACCTGCCGGAGAAGCTGGAGGTCAAGGAGTGGTGTCCGCTCACGACCGAGCAGGCCACGCTCTACCAGGCCGTCGTGGACGACATGCTGACCAAGATCGACAGCAGTGAGGGCGTCGAGCGGCGCGGGCTGGTCCTGTCGGCCATGGCCAAGCTCAAGCAGGTCTGCAACCACCCCGCCCACCTGCTCAAGGACGGCTCGCGCCTGGCGGGCAGGTCCGGCAAGCTGGCCCGGCTGGAGCAGCTCTGCGAGGAGATCCTGGCGGAGGGGGAGAAGGCGCTGCTGTTCACCCAGTACGCCGAGTTCGGGACGATGCTCCAGCCCTACCTCGCCCAGCGCCTCGACCGCCCGGTCCTGTGGCTGCACGGCGGCCTGCCGAAGAAGACCCGCGACCGCCTGGTCGACAGGTTCCAGAACGACCCCGAGCCCACGCTGTTCGTGCTCTCGCTCAGGGCCGCCGGGGTCGGGCTCAACCTGACCGCGGCCAACCACGTCGTCCACGTCGACCGCTGGTGGAACCCGGCCGTCGAAGACCAGGCCACCGACCGCGCCTTCCGCATCGGGCAGCGCAAGAACGTCCAGGTGCGCAAGCTCATCTGCGCCGGCACCCTGGAAGAGCGCGTCGACCAGATGATCGAGCGCAAGAAGGCGCTGGCCGAGCGGGTCGTGGGCACCGGGGAGGACTGGCTGACCGACCTGTCCACCGAGGAGCTGCGCGAGGTGTTCAGGCTGACCGCCGAGGGGGTGGGCTGATGCCGCGCGGATGGTACGACGGCGCCGGGCCGATCAGGGTCGAGGGCGGACTCAAGGCGCGTACGCGGCGCGGCAGCATCGGCTCCACCTGGTGGTCGCGCCGGTTCATCGACCTCCTGGAGCGCGTCTGCGACAAGGGACGCCTCTCGCGCGGCCGGGCCTACGCCCGCCAGGGCCAGGTGCTGTCCATCGATCTGACGCCGGGCGAGGTCAGGGCCGCCGTGCAGGGCTCGCGGCGCCGCCCGTACGAGGTGGTGGTCAGGATCGAGGCGTACGACGAGGCCCGGTGGAGCACCATCGAGGAGTCGATCGCGGCGCAGGCCGTCCACCGGGCCAGGCTTCTGGCGGGTGAGATGCCGCCGGAGATCGAGGAGTTGTTCGCCGCGCTGGGCGTCGACCTGTTCCCGCGCGACCTCGACATGGACTGCTCGTGCCCCGACTGGGGTTTCCCGTGCAAGCACCTGTCGGCGGTGCTCTACCTGCTGGCCGAGTCGTTCGACGACGATCCGTTCCTGGTGCTGGCCTGGCGCGGGCGCACCCGCGAGCAGTTGCTGGGTTCGCTGGCCGACGAGCCGGCGGCCGACCCGCTGACGGTCGACGACGTGCCCTTCGCCGACCGGCTGGCCGACTTCTACGCCCCCGGCGCGACGGCGCACCGCCCGGAGGGCCGGCGTCCGGTGGCCGAGCCCGACCTGCTGCTGCGGGTCTTCCCGCCGCCGGGCGACCTGGCCGGGCCGCTCACCCCGGCCTACCGGGGGCTGGCGGAGGCGTGAGGTAAGCCCTTGTTACACGTTCCCGCCCGTGACGTACCGCGAGCGTTCGATTACCGTGGGTAGAGAGCAGCCGTACGTGAGGAAGGGCGGAACAATGGGTTTCTCCTGGGCGTGAACCGCTGACTCAGCGGTCCTCGAAATCGGCCGGCACCATGACACGCACCCCGTTCGGAACCACGCGGAGCCTGATCGGGGTGCGTAGCCGCACCTCTCCGTCGACGTCGGCGGCCATCGGCGGGTCGGTCTCCAGCAGCATCTCCCTGCCCATCACGAACGGCCCGCCGGCCAGGCTGCGCCACCGGCCGGTCGTCGCCCTGATCAGGGTCTCGCCGAGCAGGCGCAGCTTCTTGCCGGAGCCGAGCTGGTAGGCCACCAGCATGCCGTTGTCGATGCTGATGTCGCGGGCCACCTGCCAGCCGCCGTGGAAGCGGCCGTTGGCGATGTTGAGCTGGTGGGTGAGCAGCTCGTGCCGCTCCCCCTCCACCGTGATGTACGCGCGGAACGGCCGGTGGTTCGGCAGGATCGTCAGCGCCGTCAGCGGGTAGGCCGGGCGGCCCACGACGCGCTTGAGCCAGGGCTTGACCTTGCCCGCCACCTCGACGGACACCCCGAAGCTGGCCAGGTTGGCGAACGGCCGGTCGTCGGCCATGCCGAGGTCGATGTCGGCCACCTTGCCGGTGGCGAACACCCTGATCGCCCCCGCCAGGTCGAGCGGCAGGCCCAGGCTGCGGGCGAAGTTGTTGGTGGTGCCGAGCGGCAGGACGCCGAGCGCCACGTCGCGGTGGGCGACGTGGCGCACGGCGGAGGACAGGGTGCCGTCGCCGCCACCGACGATGAGCAGGTCGGGATCGGTGGCGAGGGCCGTGTCGAGCAGGTCGCGCAGGCGCTTGGGGTTGTAGACCGACAGCTCCGCCAACGGCTCGAACCCGAGGTTGTGGATCTGCTCGATCACCTCGAAGTAGTGGCGTCGGCCGCGGCGCGAGCGAGTGTTCACCACCACCGCCACCCGGCGATCCCTCCGGATCGCCTCGGTGTGCTCGCCCTTGGTGCGCAATTCGCTCATGGTCACCCATGTTAGGGGCCGCCAGGGTTCCTGGCGGCCCCTTGATTCACTTCTTCGGCGGGACCACGTGGACGATGGCGCCCAGGTTGCCCGGCAGCGGGCTCACCAGCTTGAACTGCACGCCCAGAGCCTTGCCCTCGTCACCGGGGTTGCCGGTGCCGAGCACCGAGCCGGCGGCCACCTGGCCGTACAGCTCCGTGGCCGGGGTGCCGTCCTGGTGCACCACGCGGGTGGTGTAGCTCTGGTCGCCCTTCGACGGCACGACCACCGAGGCGTCGAAGTCCCGGTAGTACAGGCCGCCGTCGATCACCTCGAGGCCCGGGTACCAGGTCTTGGCGTCGGTGAACGTCGAGACGCCCTTCTGCGCGGGGAAGTCCGTGCAGTACGTGCTGTACGGCTCGTCCGCCGCCTCCAGGCACTCCTTGAACGGGTACGTCTTGCCGAACCCGAACGCGGCGTTGGAGGTCTGGACGCGGCCCTGCAGGTTCTTGTTGAGCGTCGGGTCCTTCTCGGCCGCGGTCCCGGTGCGCCGCAACGGCTCGTAGTGGGAGTCCACGACCAGCAGGCTGCCCTTGGGCCCCACGCTCGGCGGGTTGCGGAGGGTGTCGCCGACGTTGTTGTTGATGAACGTCGAGTCGCGGTACCACACCAGCAGGCCGGGGGCGTTGTACTTCACCTTCTGCACCTTCCACGCCCCCTCACGGAGGTAGTCGGTGTCGTAGGTGTAGGCCAGGCCCTTGTCGAAGCCGTCGAAGTTGCGCCACTCGGCCAGGTAGAAGCGGGAGATCTCGCGCTCGCCGTTGTTGCGGGTCCAGCCCTCGCCGCTGGTGTTGGTGAACGTGCCGTGGACCGGCTTCCAGCCGGTGTCGCTCTCCACGTCGTCGCTCCACACGGGGGCGCCGCCGTTGGTCAGCTCGAAGTCGTCCACGTGCCAGCCGCGCATCTGGAAGGCGGCGTCGGTGTTGTACGCCAGCCGCAGCTTGATCGTCTGCCCCGCGAACGGCGTCAGGTCGACGTAGTCGTGCCGCCAGGCGCCGCCGGTGTCACCGGTGAGACCGTACTTCTTGTTGCCGAACGCCTTGAGGTTCTTGTTCGGGTCCGGGTAGTCGTCGGGCGTGCTGACCTCGTTGCCGGCCTCGTCGTAGATCTTCTGCTGGGTCCACGACTCGCCGCCGTCGGTCGAGACCTCGACGAAGCCGAAGTCCCAGTCGGGCTCGATCTCGTAGTTGTTCCACATCCACAGCTTGAGGTCGGTGCCGGCCGGGACGGGCAGGTCGCGGCTCACCGTGAGGTTGGCCCAGTCCTGGTCGAGCCCGCTCCACCAGGCGTTCGAGCCGCTGTGGACGTCGATCATCTTGACCGGCGAGGAGTCCAGGTTCACCCGGACGCCGTCCTGGGTGAGCTTGGGCGTTCGCGAGGACTGGCCGACCGTGACGAGCTTGGCGGCGTCGCCCGGGTTGAACACCTTCGGGTTCGCCCAGCCGAGCACCCACTTGTCCCAGAGGCCCATGTGGCTGGGCATCGACTGGAAGATGGGGCCTGAGTGGGAGCCACTGGACATCAGGTCCCAGAAGTCCACCGCGGAGCTGGCCTGGCCGGAGGTGTCGTACAGGTCGGGCAGGCCAAGGTCGTGGCCGTACTCGTGGGCGAAGACGCCGACGCCGGAGTCCTCGGGCTGCACGATGTAGTTCGAGATCTTCTTGTCGGTGCCGGGGATCTTGTAGCCGCCGGCGACCGCGCTGGAGTGGGCCCAGATCGCGTACGTGCCCTCGGCGCCGCCGTCGGACGACTTGTCCTTGCCGGCGTGCACGAGCACCAGGTGGTCGATCACGCCGTCGGGCTCGGCGAAGTTGCCGTCGCCGTCGGCGTCGGAGATGTCCTCGACGTCGTAGTCGGCCCACGGGAAGTCGGGCTGCGACTTGGCCAGCGCCTCGACCGTGTCGATGGGAAGCTGCTGCGCGCCGAGCGGGTTGTCGGGGTGGCCCGACATGTCCTGGGGTGCGCCGCCGCAGGCCGCGGCGCCGTACCACGCCTCGGAGTGCGGGACCTTGATCCAGCCGACCGCGGAGCCGGTGACCGAGTAGGCGCCCTTCGACATCTCCTCGTACATCTTCTTCATCGTGAAGCCGGAGATGTCGATGCCGGCCTTGCCGTCGCGCGGGTCCTTCAGGTCGGGACGCACGCGCTCGGTGATGCCCGTGTCGGTGTAGAGCATCTTGTTGAAGTGCTCGGTGCTGAAGTCCTTGACCCAGAAGGAGTTGTTGTCCTTCTGCGGCAGCGTGGCCGGGTCGGGGATGTTGTTGTGCAGCGGGCCGTTCTTGAGCGTGCCCGCCGGCTCGACCGCGCAGTCGTTGGGGCCGCTGTTGACGGTACGCAGCCGGTTGAAGCCGGAGAAGTCGTCGTTGGCCTGCTCGTCGAACTCGACCAGGACGGTCAGGAGCTTGGCCGTACGCGTCTGCTTGGACTTCTTGAAGATCCATTCAGCGGGGTTGCGGCCGGTTCTGATGGCCTCGTTCTCGCGTTCGGCGAGGACGCGACCGGCAGCCGGGTTGCCGCTGCTGAACTTCCGGTCGTACTTCTGGGCCGGAGTGAGCGAGCGGGCCTTCTGGTTGTCGTTGAGCGTGGGCTCCTTCACGTCCTTCTCGACCTGTGGAGGAGCGTAGTTGATGTAGTAGTCCGAGGCGGTGGGCTCGTAGCGGGCGACGGAGGTCGCCTGAGCCGGGGGCACCGTCAGGGCGGCACCGAGGATGGCGACCGCCGGGACCGTTGCTAACAGGCGCTTTGTGCTGGGCACCAGGAACCCTCTCTGCCCGGGATCGCCGGGCGCGATGGCCAAAAGGGTGGCAATGCCGGACGCTAGAGGGTGGGTCAAGGCATCGTAAAGTACGTTGTTGAAACGTGATCAAACTACGACATTCGTCACATGAACTCATCGTGGCCCGAACATGAACACCGCCGCGACGACCCCGCCCGCCACGGCCGCCCCGTAGCAGAGCAGCGCGATCGGCAGGTCGAATCGGGCGATGCCGAACAGTTCCTCGCTGGTGAACCGGATCCGGTGCGCCGCGTGGAACAGGCAGAGCACGACGACCACGACCAGCGCGAGGCGTACGAGCACGTGACTGAGGAGCCCGCGCAGGTGCTCGGCCGTCGGCCAGTCCACCACGCCCAGCGGCATGAGCACCCCGAACAGCAGCACCAGCACCGGCAGCACCAGCGCCGCCACCACTCCCCCGCCGCTGAACAGCAGCCACAGGTACGGCTCCGGCGTGCGCCTCATTGAAATCCCCTCAGCACGAAGAAGGCGATGACCAGGGAGACCACCAGCCAGAGCGTGTGATTGCCGCCCTGGATCAGCCACGCGGGCAGCCGGTAGCCGTCCAGCCGGACGACGGTGGCCTTGGGCGCCAGGTTCAGGAACGTGATCGCGTGGAAGACGGTCGCGGCCAGCGCCACCACGTTGATCGCGATCATCCACGGCCGGGCGGCCAGCGCCGCGAACTCGGGCAGGCTCCCGCCCAGCACCGCGTCGGTGAGCATCAGCAGGAACACGATCGTCCAGGCCACGAGCACGCTGGTCAGCTCGCGCAGCACGAACACCGCGTACGTGCGCCTGCGGGCGAACCAGAGCCAGTCGCGCCCCGGCCGGTAGTCACCCGAACGGTCGATCTCCCCTCCCGTCCGCGCGTTCACCGCCTGCTCCACGGGAGCACCGAGCGCAGGGCGGCGGTCAGCTTGTAGCGCTGGATGGCCTCGGCCGGGTCCACGTGCTTGGGGCAGACCCTGGTGCACTCGCCGACGAACGTGCACCCCCACACGGCGTCGTCCGTGTTGAGCACGTCGAAGCGGTCGCCCATGTCCCGCGAGTCCAGGTTGTAGCGCTGGGCCAGCGCGATCGAGGCCGGGCCGAGGAAGTCGGGGTCGAGCACGTAGACCGGGCAGGCCGAGTAGCACAGCAGGCAGTTGATGCACATGCTGTACTGCTTGTACGCCTCCAGTTGCTCGGGCGTCTGGGCGTACTCGGTGGTCAGCGGCGGCTCCTCGCCCTCCCTGATCAGCCAGGGCCGCACCGACGACAGCTTGGCCAGGAAGTCGTCGATGTCCACCACCAGGTCCCTGATGACCGGGAATCCCTTCAGCGGCTCGATCCTGATCGGACCGTCGCCGTACTCGCTGAGGAAGGCCCCGCACGTCAGCCGGGGCTCGCCGTTGACGGTCATGCCGCACGAGCCGCACACGCCCATGCGGCACGACCAGCGGTATGACAGGCTGCCGTCGAGCTGGTCCTTGATGTGGTTGAGCGCGTCGAGCACCGCCCAGTCGGGCAGCAGGGGCACGTCGTAGCCCTGGAAGACCGGCTCGGCGTCCTCCCCCGGGCGGTACCTGGCCACCTCCAGGCGGATGGTCCGCGTGCCCGCCGCCTGCCCTACCGCTTCCGTCGTGTCAGTCACGGCCATACACCCTTTCTCCCGGAGGCCAGCGGGTGATCGTCACGGGCAGCAGCCCGACGGACGGCGTGCCGTCGGGTGCGCGGTGCACGAGGGAGTGCGCCAGATAGGTCTCGTCGTCCCTCGCGGTGAAGTCGGTGCGCTGGTGGGCGCCGCGCGACTCCTGCCTGTTCAGCGCGCAGGCCACGATGGTCTGCGCGAGCTCCAGCATGCCGTGCAGTTCCTGAAGGTTGATCAGCTCGGTGTTGAACGCCGTGCTGGTGTCGTCCACGCGGGCCTCCTTGGCGCGCTCGCGCAGGTCCGCGAGCGTATCGACGGCCTTGGTCAGCGCGTCGCCCGTGCGGTAGATGCCGGCGGCCCCTTCGAGCGTGTGCTGCATCTGCTCGCGCAGGTCGGCGATCCGCTCACCGTGGCTGCTGCCCCCGCGGGCGCCTTCCAACCGCCGCCGCTCGTCCCGCTCCTGACTCCGTACGGCCGCCGCCCCCGCGCCCTCGCCGCGATGTGACCTGGCGAACTCGGCGGCGGCCAGGCCGGCCCTGCGGCCGAAGACGAGGATCTCGGCCAGCGAGTTGGAGCCGAGCCGGTTGGCGCCGTTGATGCTCACGCAGGCGGTCTCCCCGGCCGCGAACAGCCCGGCGATCGTGGTGGCGCCGTGCAGGTCGGTGTGGACGCCGCCCATCATGTAGTGCACGACCGGGCGCACGGGGATCAGGTCGGTGGCCGGGTCGAGGTTCTGGTAGCTGCGGCACAACTCGCGCACGAACGGGATGCGGGAGTCGATCTTCGCCGCGCCGAGGTGGCGCAGGTCCAGGTAGACGACCGGGCCGTACGGCGTGTCCGCGGTGCGGCCCCTGCTCTGCTCGTGCACGAACGCCTGCGAGAGCCGGTCGCGCGGGCCCAGCTCCATGCTGCGCAGCTTCGGCGTGGGCGTGGGGCTGCCGAGGTCGTAGTCCTGCAGATAGCGGTAGCCGTCCTTGTTGATCAGCCAGCCGCCCTCCGCCCTGGCCGCCTCGGTGATGAGGATCCCGGTGAACGGCAGGCCGGTGGGGTGGTACTGGACGAACTCCATGTCCTTGAGCGGGGCGCCCTCCCGGTAGGCCAGGGCCATGCCGTCGCCGGTCTTGATGGCGGCGTTCGTGGTGAAGGGGAAGACCTTGCCGCAGCCGCCGGTGGCCAGGATGACGGTCCTGGCGGGGATGGCCTCGATGCGACCGGTCCGCAGCTCGACGGCGACGACCCCGTGGACGCGGCCGTCGTCCACGACGAGCTTGGTGACGTACCACTCGTCGTACCTGATGATCTCCTGGTGTTTCAGTGTCGTCTGGAAGAGCGTGTGCAGGAGGTGGAAGCCGGTCTTGTCGGCGGCGTACCAGGTGCGCATCTTCTTCATGCCGCCGAACGGGCGCACCGAGACCCGGCCGTCGCTCTCCCGGCTCCAGGGGCAGCCCCAGTGTTCGAGCTGGATCAGCTCCGATGGCGCCTCACGTACGAACGCCTCCACCGCGTCCTGGTCGCAGAGCCAGTCGCCGCCCGAGATCGTGTCGTAGCAGTGCTCGTCGAGCGTGTCGTCGATGCCGATCACCGCGGCGGCCCCGCCCTCCGCGGAGACGGTGTGGCTGCGCATCGGGTAGACCTTCGACACGACCGCCACCCTGAGAGAGGGATCCGTCTCGGCGACCGCGATGGCCGCTCTCAAGCCCGCTCCGCCGCCCCCGACGATGAGCACATCGATCATTTGGGTCACTTCCCGTGGTCGGGTTCTATCGGGTCCTTGACGCGTTTGCCGTCGTGGCGGACTGCCGACAGGTGGATGCTGCCGTCGTGGTAATCGTGCCGGATCCGGCGGCAGCCGCAGTCGAAGAACTGGTCGCGGATCACCAGGCCGTGACCGTCGTCGTCGACGAAACGTTCACCGCCGGACGGCTTGCCGCAGGGCGCCTGCTCGGGATCGAAGGGGAGCTTCATGCCTGTCATCGCCGATCTCCTCGGACGGGCGAAACGTCAGGGGGTCAGCCGGGTGCGTCGTCGCGCGGCGGCACCTCGGGGGGCTCACGCCCGTCGGCCGCGAGCCTCTCGCGGTCGCCGGGGCCCTCGTCCCGCGGCGCCCGGGGTAGTGCAGGTCAAAGGCGGGCCGCTCGGAGCGGATGGGCGGCATGCGGGTGAAGTTGTGGCGCGGCGGCGGGCAGCTCGTGGCCCACTCCAGCGAGTTCCCGTAGCCCCAGGGGTCGTCGACCGTGACCTTGGGCGCGCGCCTGGCGGTCTTCCAGACGTTGTAGAGGAACGGCAGCGTCGAGGCGCCCAGCAGGAACGCGCCCACGGACGAGATCTGGTTGAACGCGGTGAAGCCGTCGGCCTGGCCGTAGTCGGCGTAGCGGCGGGGCATGCCGAGCTGGCCGAGCACGTGCTGGATGAGGAAGGTGGTGTGGAAGCCGATGAACAGGGTCCAGAAGTGCGCCTTGCCGAGCTTGTCGTCGAGCATCCTGCCGGTCATCTTCGGCCACCAGAAGTAGAACCCGGCGAACATCGCGAACACGACGGTGCCGAAGACCACGTAGTGGAAGTGCGCC
>NZ_BAAAZP010000198.1:0-9016 GCF_039536965.1 Nonomuraea antimicrobica
CCAGCGGGCACGGCAGCGCCCGGCGGCACGGCCGACCAGCCACCGGGCCACCCAGCGGCAGACCCCGCCCCGGGACAGCAGGCAGCCCACGCAGCCACGGCCCGGACAGGTCTACCGCAACGACGGCAGCATCCAGCCGACCCAGTCCTACACCGTGTGGCGGGACGGCAAGATGTACCCGGACGGGCCACCGCCCCAGATCCGGGCCAGCGGTTCCGGGCAGGGCGAGAAGCAGCTCTTCAGGCCGGAGAAGATCGAACCGGAGAGCACCCGGGCGGGCACGGTCGCCGAGGCCGGGGCCAGGGTCACCCGGTGGATCGACAAGAGCGGCCTGGACGACTTCTTCGGCCTGCTCTTCTGACCCCTGCCCCCTGAACCCCTCCGGCCCCGGCCCCCACCTCCTGGGGGGCCGGGCGCCGGAGGGCCCGACCCGGCCCCTTCAACCGGCCCTCTTCACCCGAGGGCCCGACCCCGCCCGCTTGACCGGACCACGCGCCGGATGGGCGAGAACCACCCCGGCTCCTTCCTGGGCCGGGGGCCACGAAGATCTGTTGCCCCAGAAGACCGGTCCCGGGCCTTCTGGGGCTCATCGTCGTCTCCACCGGCTGATCCGCCCTGCGGCAGGGGCGGCGGCTACGGCCAGGAGGCCACGTCCGCCGCGCCGCCGAGGAAGACGATGCCGTCGATCAGGCCGAGATGGGCCGGGTCCAGCGGAAAGTAGGCGTGGTCGGACGAGACGCGCGGGCTCGCCCCGGCGACGGCCGCGACCGTGGCCAGGTGGCGGGCGTCGACGAGACAGCGCTCGAAGGGGAGCGCGGACAGGATGCCCTCCACGGTGTCCGGGGGCGGGACGTCGTCGCCGACCGTGCCGAGAGCCGAGGCCAGGTGGGCGTACCGGTCGCCCAAGTGCGCCGCGGCGAGCGCCCCCGCGCCCCACCACCGCAACGTCCGCTCGCCGAACGCCATGGTGCTCGGGTGCCGCTGCAGGTGCAGGTTGTGCGCGAAGACCAGGGCCGGGCCGTGCCCGGCGACGGCACGCAGGTTCGCGGCCATCATCGCGTCCCGCAGGGCCGACAGCCGGCCCCACCGTTCCGGGGACGCGTCGGCCATCCCGTGGTGGTAGCGGAGCAGGCCGACCGCGGTGCGCGCGTACAGGTCCGCGCGTTCCCTGTCGTGCGGGCTCAACCCCGGTGTCTGCGTGCCGAGCAGCGCCACCAGGTCGTCGGCGACCAGCCGCAGCCGCTCGGCGTCGGCGGAGCGGCCGATCGACTGTGACGGGTCCATGGCGGTGGCCTCGTTCGACCACCGCTCGTCCGGGCCCAGCAACGTGTCGAGGGCTTCCGGGGTGCAGGGGAGGGGGCCGTCGAGGAGGGCGTGCAGGGCGGTGAGCGGCCGGCGCGGGCTGGCCGCCCAATACTCCACAGGGCCGTCGAACCCGAAGAACCGCAGCTTCTCGTCATGCTCCTCGTTGTAGGCGCGCATCCAGCGCACGAGGTCGCGGTTGGCCGGGAACGCGCCGAAGCCGTGGCTGAAGCCGCGTTCCATGACGTCGTCGAGCGTGCCCGCGCCCGTCGTGACGTAGTCGTCCACGACCAGGCCCATGAGACAGTCGCTCTCGATCGCGAACGACCGGAAGCCCTCGTGCTCGACCAGATGCCGGAAGATCTCGTTGCGCACCTCGCCCAGCTCCCCCACGAAGTGCCTGGCCTCGCCCAGGCCGAGCAGCAGGGGCCTGGCGGGCAGCGACCGCAGGAACGCCGAGACGCCCGCGCCGTCGAGCGGACGGGCTGTGTCCTTGATGTCCATGCCTTCAACGGTATCGTTGAACTTTCGATGGAGACTTGGGCCAGAAAATGCCGGGTAATGCCAGGGTGAACCTTCAATCGACGTGGCACCGGCCAGGATCCCGGCAGGGCTCAAGCTCAAATGCCGTCTCCTCGCACGGTAAATTGAACATCCAGCGGAAGGAGACAGGAGATGAGCGGTTCGCCCGAGGACGGGAAGGAAGGAGCGGGCAAGGTCCCCGCGGTGGGGCGGGCGGTGGCGGTGCTCGCCGACCTCGCGGCCCACGGCCCCGCACCCCTGGCCGCGCTCTCCCGCCGGGTCGGCATCCCCAAGAGCACCCTGCTCGGCATCTGCCAGGCCCTCGTCGAAGAACGCCTCCTCCAGCAGGACGAGCACGGCCGCTACACGCTGGGCCTGGCGCTCGCCGAACTGGCCTCCGCCCAGATGCGCAACCCGCCGGGCATCCGCCTGCTCGGAGTGGCCGTACCCGACACCGCCAACCCCTTCTACGCCGTCGAACTGCGCACGCTCCGCCACCAGTGCGACCTGACCGGCATCGACATGGTCGCCATGGACGCCGGACAGGACGCCCGCACACAGGCCGGGCAGGTCGGCGAACTGGTCAGGACGGGCGTCGACGCGATCGTCCTGGACGCGGTCCACTCCGCCCACGTGCGAGGCGCGGTACGCGCCGCCCGCGACGCGGGCATCCCGGTCATCGCCGTCAACGCCGGGGCCGAAGGCGCCGACGCCTGCGTCACCACCGACAACGTCCAGGCCGGGCAGTTGGCCGGGCAATACCTGGCCGGCCTCCTCGACGGCCCGGCAGAGATCGCCATCATCGACGGCCGGCCCGTGACGGCCACCGCCGACCGGGTGGCGGGATTCATGTCCGTGCTGCGCGAACACCCCGCGATCCGCGTCGTCGCACGCGAGCGCGGCGACCACACCCCCCACTCCGGCGCCCTCATCGCCGCGAAACTCCTCGACGGCCACCCCCGGCTGGCGGGCTTCTTCGGCATCAACGACCCCACCTCGGAAGGCATCCTCGCAGCCCAGGCAGCCCGCGGCCGATCCCTGCCCGTGGTGAGCGTGGACGGCTCGGCCGCCGCCACCACGGCCATCGCCACCGGCGGCCCCCTCAAGGCCACCGCCGCCCAGGACCCCGCCCGCCTGGCCCACCTCGCCCTCCGGCTGGCCGGCCGCATGCGCGCGGGCGAGCCCCTGACCACCCGCGTACGACTCCTGCCCACCACACTCATCACCGCCGCGAACGCCGACGACTACCATCCATGGGGTTGACATCCTCCCTCTCGTAAACGAGGGGGATCCTCACGGTCGCCCGTGAGGGTTCCCGCTTCACCGCCGGTTGCCCGCCTGAGAGGACTCTCGTTGAGGTCTTACACCAGCTCCACAGGCGTTTCGACTCTCCGCCAGCCCGGCGGCGAGCACGTTCTTCGCGGCGTTCACGTCCCGGTCATGGACGGCCCCGCAGGCGCATACCCACTCCCGGACGTTCAGCGGCATCTTGTCTCGCAGCGCCCCGCACGCCGAGCACAGCTTGGAGGAGGGGAACCAGCGCTCTGCCACCGACAGAGTCCGCCCGTACCACTGGGCCTTGTACTCCAGCATGCGCCGCAGCTCCCGCCAGGAGGCATCGGAGATGGCGCGGGCCAGGCTGTGGTTCTTGACCATGTTGCGGACGGCCAGGTCTTCCACGGCGATCACTTGGTTCTCGCGAACAAGCCGTGTCGTGACCTTGTGCAGGTGGTCTCGCCTGCGATCGGTGATGCGGGCGTACACCCGCGCGACCTGCAGCCTGGCCTTCCGCCGGTTGCTGCCGCCCTTCTCCTTACGAGCCAGCGCCCGCTGCGCCTTGGCCAGCCTGCGCCGGTCGGCCCGCTCATGCCCGGGGTTGGTCACCTTCTCTCCGGTGGACAGCGTGACCAGCGCGGCGATGCCCGCGTCCACGCCCACCGCCGCGTCCACCGGAGCGAGCGGTGTGATCGTCTCCTCGACCAGGACCGACACGAACCAGCGCCCCGCCGCGTCCCGGCTCACCGTGACGGTGGACGGCTCGGCTCCCTCGGGCAGCGGACGCGACCAGCGGATGTCCAGCGGGGCATCCATCTTCGCCAGCGTCAGCGCGCCGTCACGCCAGCGGAACGCCGAGCGGGTGTACTCCGTGCTCGCACGGGACTTCTTACACGACTTGAACGTCGGGTACCCGGCCCGCTTGGCGAAGAAGTTCGCGAACCCCGCCTGAAGATGGCGCAGCGCCTGCTGCAACGGGACCGACGACACCTCCGACAGGAAGTCGTAGTCGCCACTGCGCTTCCACTCCGTCAGCCTGGCGGACGACTCCACATAGGAGACGCGGCGGCCTTCCAGCGTGTAGGCGCGAGTGCGTTCTTCAAGGGCCTTGTTGTAAACGAGGCGGACACAGCCGAACGTCCGGCCAAGCTCACCGGCCTGCTCGGGGGTGTGGTAGAAGCGGTACTTGTAGGCCCGCTTCACGATCTGCGCCACGCCTCACACCATACCGCGAGATCAACCAAGCATCGCGCGTGTGTTCGATAACGCGGTCCGCCTGACGGCGAATCGCCAACCCCTGTCCTGCTCCACAGGGGTCCGCTTCCCCCCGGCTGGCGGGGGGCTTCCTCGGAGGTCTCTAATGAAGGCGACCACCGGCTCCACCGGCTCGGGCGGCTCACCCGCCGTGCACAAGGCGGCCAGGATCCTGTTCGAGCTCGCCGCCCACCCCGAGCCGACCAGCCCGGCCGAGCTCAGCCGGCGCCTGTCGATACCCAAGAGCTCACTCGCCGACCTCTGCGCCACCCTGGTGGAGACCGGAATGCTCGTACGCGACCTCGAAGGCAGGATGCGGCTCGGGCCGAGACTCCCCCTGATCGCCAGAGGGCTGACGGGCGGCACCGCACTGCTGGAGGCGTTCCACCGCGCGGTCCCCGCGGCCACCGCCCTGGCGGGACGCACGGTGGTGCTGACCGTGCTGTCCGGGCTCGACGTCGCCTATCTCGCGGTCCGCCCCGGCGACACCCCCCTGCCGCTCACCCTCAAAGAGGGCATCCGCCTGCCCGCCTGGTCCACCGGCACCGGGCAGGCACTGCTCGCCACCCTGCCGGACGCCATGATCGAGGACCTGCACCGCGGCGAGGTCCCGGCCTCACCCGGCGACCAGCACTTCGACCTCGCCCGCCTCATGGCGGCCGTCGCCACGGCGCGCGCCCACGGCCACGCCGCCAACACCGACACCGGCACCGGCACCGGGCAACCGCACCTGGCCGACACCGCCGCGGTCGTGCACGGCCCGCACGGGCCGCTGGCGGCGGTCGGCTCCGTGACGCGCCCGCCCTCACCGGGCGAGAGCGCCCCAGCCGACGCCGACGCCGTACAGGCACTGGCGTACCGCATGTCGGAGGCGATCCGCCGCGCTCCCGGACAGCGGCACACCCCCCACGACCCCGCCTGACGCCGGGCTCCCACCAAGGTGCGGATGGTTTGACACCCCAAGAACCAGCGCCCTACCGTGTTCACATATCCGGAGCCTACTCCGATATTCAGAACAGCTCCGCACCAGCAGCCCCTCCAACGAAGAAAGGAACCTCCCCATGCGCATCTTCCTGACCGGGGCGACCGGTTACCTCGGCGGCTCCCTCGCCGTCCGCCTCGCCCAAGCCGGCCACCACGTACGCGGCCTCACCCGCACACCCGAAACCATCGAACCGCTCCGAGCACTCGGCCTCGACCCCGTCCTCGGCACACTCGACACCGGCCACCTCCTCGCCGCAGAGGCCGCAACCGCCGACGCCGTCATCAACGCCGCCGACAGCGACCACGCCGCAGCGGTCGCCGCCATGCTCCCCGCCCTGGCCGGCACCGGAAAACCCTTCCTGCACACCAGCGGATCCAGCATCGTCGGCCAACCCTCGGCCGGCCGGCGCCAAGACCACACCTACACCGAAGCCGACACCCTGCCCGGCAGCCCATGGACCCCCGCACCAGACAAAGCCGCCCGAGTCGCGATCGACCGCCACGTACTCGCCGCCGCCCACACCGGCGTCCGCTCAGCAGTGGTGTGCAACACGATGGTCTACGGCACCGGCACCGGCCTCAACCCCGACAGCGTCCAGATCCCCCGCCTCATCCAGCAGGCCCGAACCCGCGGCGCCGCCGTCCACATCGGCCCAGGAGACAACATCTGGTCCACCGTCCACCTCGACGACGCCTGCGACCTCTACCTGGCCGCCCTCGACGCCGCCGCACCCGGCTCGTTCTACTTCGCCGAGAACGGCGAATCCTCCTTCAAAGACCTCACCACCGCCATCGCCGACACCCTGCGCCTCCCCGGACCCACCCCCCTCGACATCGACACCGCCATCGACATCTGGGGACACGAAGTCGCCGTATACGCCCTCGGCTCCAACAGCCGCGTACGCGGCCGAACCGCCCGCACCGACCTCGACTGGAAGCCCCGGCACACCTCCGCCACCGACTGGATCCGCCACACCCTCCACCCCTGAACCCACCCACCTCACTCCCGAGGGGGCAGACCAGGTACGAGAAGAATCTTTCTTGCCGGCAGCAGCCGTTCTCACGCTCTTGCCCCAAAGGTGGCGACCAGCGGAGGCGAGAGTACGTCACGAGCCTGAGGACCCCGGGTGCCGCCGAAACATTGACTACACTCCGTTATGTGACATGACAACAATAAGGTAGGCTGGGGTGATGGGCGAACCTCGCTGGCTTACCCCCGAAGAGGCCGCCGTCTGGAAGAAATACCGGACGCTGCGGCGGGAGTTGCATCTCGCGCAAGACCGGCAACTGGCACGCGATTCGGGTTTGTCCGGCGCGGACTACGCACTCCTCGCGCCGCTGTCGGAGTCACCCGAGGGCGTGCTGAGATTCCGGGAGTTGGCGCTCGAGGTCGGCTGGGAACGCAGCCGGCTCTCCCATCAGCTCACACGCATGGAGAAGCGCGGGCTGGTGACCCGGGAAGCATGCCCGGGTGACGCCCGCGGAGCGATGATACGGCTCACCCGGCACGGACGTGACGCCATCGAAGCAGCCGCACCCCAGCATGTGGAGGCCGTGCGACGGCTGTTCTTCGACCCGCTGACCCCGGGGGAGATGCGGGTGCTCGAAGGATTCCTCGATCGTATGCTCGCCGCACTCGAAGGCGAATCGGCCGCGCACCCGCCGAACACCTCCGCCGGCAAGGCGGCCCGCCCCGGTTTCCGGCCTGGCTGACCAGCCGCTGCCGGCCAGCCGTACGGCTCACGTGCGAGCTGAGCGAGATCAAAACTGGCCGGGACCGCCGTAGCGGTAGAAATGCGGGCCGAGCTGGGCGGCGATGGCCCGGGTCAACGCCGAGCCGTCCTCCAGCAGGCGGGCCGCGCGGTCCAGGTCCCCGACGAAGACGGGGTCGTAGCCGGCGTCCCTGATCAGCTCTTCCGTCACCGCCTTGGCCGCGTCGTCGGCGGCGTACAGGTTGCTCGGCCTGACCTGCTGTTTGGCGATCTCGTCATACAGGGCGGCGAAGTTGGTGGAGAACGACTTGGCGGTCGGACCTCCGATGACGGATTTGACCTCGTGGGCCAGCGACGGGTGCTCGCTCGTCCGTGGCACGTACATGTTGGTGGTGTCAATCGTCACCTGCCCATTCAGCCCGGACACCCGGCCCAGCGCCTCTCCGATCGTCTGGCCAGGGACCGCCACCACGACGACCTCGGCGTCACCTGCGTCGCCGCCGTCACGGCCAAGCACGGTGGTCTGATGGCCGGCGTCGGCCCACAGCCTCGCCAGACCGCCTCCGACCCGCCCCCGCCCGATCACCGTGATCCTCATGCGCGCTCCTTCGTTCGAGATGGCGTCATCCTGCCTGGGCGGATCAGGCTCTTGTCACGTGGTGTCCGCGCCGAGGAGCTGGAACTCCCAGGCCAGCGCGGCCCCGAAACTGCCTCCGTGGGAGAGGAAAATGTCGGTGATACCCGGGACGGTCTCCTCTCGCGCCCAGTCACGCTGCAGCTCCCCCAGCACCGTCCCCGTTGTCGTGGGGATCACGCCCGCCTGCACCATACGCTGGACCCCACGCTCGTGCGCCTCCAAGGAGGTGGCTCCCGAGGCATCGGTGACCGCGAAGACCCGGTAGCCGTCGGCAAGTGCGTGGATCGCCGGGAAGGCCAGGCAGATGTCAGTCCACAGGCCGGCGATGATGAGGTCCCTGCGCCCGGTGTCCGCGACGGCCTGGACTACCCGGGGGTCCTCCCAGGTGTTGATGGTGGTGCGGTCGATGGGCTTTTGCTCGGGGAAGAGTTCCTGGATCTGACGGATGATGCGGCCACCACGGTCTTCGACCACGGTGCTCAGGATGGCCGGGATGCCGAACAGCTTCGCCCCTTTGGCCAGCGCCGTCACGTTGTTGATCACCAGATTGGCGTCGTGACTCTGCAGTCCGGCGAACTGCGCTCCTTGGTGATCGATCAGCAACAGCACCGAGCGCTGCGGGGTGAGCAGGGCGTCGAGCCCGATGAAGGGAGTGACGTGCGGATCCATGAGGAGATTCCTTTCGTCAGCCACTGAGGACAGTTCCGCGGAGCGGGACTGTCCACCGCGCCGCCCGGGGAGGCCACGCGGCATCGAGGGACACATCTGCCGGGATCCACGGGCCTCAGCAGCGTCTCCATTCGGCCCTGTCCGACCCCTGCGGTCGTCGTCTTCAGCGATGGGCTCCAGCCGTGACACCCAGAGCTGATGATGTGTCAACAAAGTAAGCTCGACTTTGATGTCATGTCAACAACTTGGCTCTTGGCGCCCGATCCGGGAGTGCCGGTCAGGCTCGAACCACCAGCCTTCAGAGGCGCGGAAGAAGACCAGGCCCTTGAAGTAGCGAATGACAAGCCCTCTGACCAGCAGATCAGCGACTCACTAGCCCTCCAGAGAACCACCCGAACGCCCCACGGAAACCCCGCACGCCAACACCCGCCGCCGCCGATAACCAAGCCGCTCATACACCCCGATCGCCGCCCCGTTCGAGTCGTCCACCATCAACGCCGCCCGACCGTGCACCGCCACCAACTCCCGCGACACCCACCCGCACACCCGCCCCGCCAACCCCCGGCCACGAAACCCCACCCTCGTCGCCACCCCCGCCACCAACCCCACCGAAGGCGCCGACCACGCATCGGCCGCCACCGCCGCCACCACCCCGACCCCC
>NZ_BAAAZP010000199.1:0-33649 GCF_039536965.1 Nonomuraea antimicrobica
TGGCCGCGGCGGCCCACGTACGCCGGCGCGACCCTGACGCGCCGGATGGCCCCGCAGGTGATGGCCGGACTGCGGTCGTGGGCCGGACGGCACCGCGCCACGCCGTTCATGGCGGCCACGGCGTTGTACGCGTCGGCGCTGTCGCGCTGGTCGGGACAGACGGACCTGACGCTCGGCACCCCTTCCTCCGGCCGGCACCGGGTGGAGGCCGCCCCCTTGGTCGGCTGCTTCGTGAACATGCTGCCCATCCGCCTCGACCTCTCCGGTGATCCCGCCTACGGGGAGACGCTCGACCGCGTCCGGGATGCCGTGATCGAGGCACAGGCGAACGGGGACGTGCCGTTCGAGGAGATCGTCAAGGACCTGCGGCTGGACCGCGATCCCACCGGCCGCGTGCCGCTGATCCGGCACATCGTCCAGTTCGACGAGGCGCTGCGTCCCGCGCCGATGGCCGGCCTCGACCTGGAACTGCAGCCCCTCGGCACCGGTACGGCGAAGTTCGAGCTCTTCGTGGACTTCGAGGACGGGGGGGACCGGGGCCTGGAATGCCGCGCGCACTATTCGACCGAAGTGCTCGACGCCGAGACGGTGGACCGGTTCGTGACCGAGCTGTGCCGGAGCGCCGAAGCCGCCGCCGATGAGAACAGGAGTTTGTCATGAGGTCTGACCAGGTGCTGGTTCTGCCGGCGTCGTTCGGCCAGGAGCGGCTGTGGCTGCACGAACAGGTGCGGCACGAGGCCCCGCTCTACAACGTGGCCGGCGGCGTGCGCTTCGGCGGGGAGCTCCGCCTCGACGTGCTGCGGCGGTGCCTGAGCTGGATCGTGGCCAGGCACGAGGTCCTGCGTACGGTCTTCCGCCTGGAAGGCGCGCAGGTGAGCCAGGTGGTCCGGCCCCCGTACGACGTGGACGTGGAGATCGCCGAGGTGGGCGGTGACCTGGAGGAGACGCTCCGGGAGCTGGCCGCCGAGCCCTTCGACCTCGCCGCCGGGCCGTTGTTCCGCTGTCACCTGCTGCGGACCGGCCCCGGCGAGCAACTGCTCTTCCTGGTCATGCACCACATCGTCGGCGACGGCCAGTCCCGTGACGTGCTGCTCATGGAGTTGGGCGAGCTCTACGACGCCGCCATCTCGGAGCGGGAGGCGCACCTGCCTGACCTGCCCGTGCAGTACGCGGACTTCGCGGTCTGGCAGCGGCAGGTGCTCGAATCGGGCGCGCTGGACGATCAGGTGGCCTACTGGCGCGACCGGCTCGAAGGGGCGCCCGAACTCGCGCTGCCGCTCGACCGCCCGCGTCCGGAACGGCCGCGGCACAGCATGCGGACCGCGGAACTGTCCGTCCCGGGTGACATGATGTCCCGGCTGCGCACCGTGGGCGGCGGGTTGACCCCCTTCATGGTGGCGCTGTCCGGCTACGCGGCCCTGCTGGGCCGCTGGAGCGCGCAGCCGTCCGTCGTGGTGGCGCTGCCGGCCGCCGGGCGGGACGAGCCCGAGCTGGAGAACCTGGTGGGCTTCTTCGTCAACACGCTGCCGGTCCGCATGGACCTGGGTGACGACCCCACCTTGGCCGAGCTGCTGCGCCGCACGCGGGACCGTTGCCTGGAGGCCTTCGCCAACGCCGCGGTGCCGTTCGAGAAGCTCATGGAGGAGCTGAGGCCGCATCGCACGGGGCGCCGGCTCCCCTTCGCGCAGGCGTGGATCGTCCTGGAGGATCCGCCCGTCCTGGGGGACCTGTTCGGACGCGAGGTGGAGGTGGTCGTGCCGGGCGAGGCACGATCGCCCTTCGACATCGCGCTCCAGGTGCGCAACGACGGCGAGGCGCTCCTCGGCACGCTGGCGGGCGCGGCCGACGTCTTCGACGCGGAGACCGTTCGCGCCGCCGCGCGGACCTTCGCCGCGATCCTCGCGGCCGACCCCGCCACCCGCGTCTCCGAGCTGCCCTTCCTGATCGACCAGACCTCCGTCGTCTTCGACACCGCCGCGGGCGAGCCGGGACGGGACTCCGAGGACGCCGCCGCGGCCACCGCGACCGAGCACCTGCTGGCCGAGCTGTGGTCGGAGGTACTGGAGCTGGACGAGGTCTCCGTGGACGACGAGTTCTACGCGCTCGGCGGCAACTCCCTGCGCGCGGTCCGCGTCATGATGCGAGCCCACGAACTCGGCATGGAGATCCCGGTGGAGCTGGTCCTGGGCGAGCACACCGTCCGCCAGCTCGCGGCCGGCGCCGGCTCCGTGGACGAGGACTGAGGCCGGTGTCCCTCACCGGCAATCCGCGTGTGCCCAGCCTGACCGAGGCGCGCCGCTCGCTGCGGTCGGCCGTGGCGGCCCGGCCCGCGACGGGGAGCGCCCCTCCTGCGCGGGCCGCTCGCGACGGCTTCCCGTCCCTGTCCTACAACCAGGAGCAGCAGTGGTTCCTCCACCAATGGGAGCCCGACCTGCCGCTCTACCACTCGGTCATCCCCGTGCTGCTGCGCGGCCGGCTCGACGTGGCCGCGCTCGAAAGCGCGTTGCGCGCGGTGGTCGACCGGCACGAGATCCTCCGCACCCGTTACCGTGAGCACGACGGCTCCCCATACCCGGTCGTGGGGGAGCCGGCGGTGGCGCTCACCGTCGTCGAGGACGCCGACCGGGAACGCGTCCGCGAACTGGTCGCCGAGCTGGGCGCGCGGCCCTTCGACCTGGCCGCCGAGCCGGTGGTGCGGGCGCTGGTGGCGCGGCTCGCCGACGACGAGCACGTCCTGGCCATCGTGGTGCACCACATCGCCTTCGACGGCGCGTCGCTGGGTGTGCTCACCGCCGAACTGTTCGCCTGCTACGACGCCGTCCGCCACGGCCGTCCGCCCCGCCTACCCGCCCTGGACCTGCAGTACGCGGACTACGCCGCCTGGCAGCGGGAGGAGACCCGGGCGCACGACGCCCAGCTCGGCTACTGGCGCGAGCGCCTCGCGGACCTGCCGGCCG
Organism: Nonomuraea antimicrobica; assembly: GCF_039536965.1. Taxonomy (NCBI): domain Bacteria; kingdom Bacillati; phylum Actinomycetota; class Actinomycetes; order Streptosporangiales; family Streptosporangiaceae; genus Nonomuraea; species Nonomuraea antimicrobica. Next base: position 2,958 of record NZ_BAAAZP010000199.1, read on the forward strand.
TCCGGCTGCCCGCGGACCGGCCGCGTCCGGAGTCGCCCACCTCCGCGGGCGCGACACACGGGCTGATGCTGCCCGGCACGCTCGCCGCCCGCCTCACCGCGCTGGCCAGGAAGGCGCGAGTGACCCCGCTCACCCTCTACGCGGCCGCCTTCACCGCGCTGCTGGCCCGCCACACGGGGCAGGACGACATCGCCTTCGGCTCCGTCTTCTCCGGCCGCACCAGGCCGGTGTTCGAGCCGCTGATCGGCTATTTCGCCAACACGCTGGTGCTGCGGACGTCGACGGCGGGCGACCCCACCTTCGCGGAGTTGCTCGCGCGCACCCGCGAGAGCGTGATGGGCGCGCACTGCAACCAGGACCTGCCCTTCGCGCGCGTGGTCGAAGAGCTGCGCCCGGACCGGAACGCCGCCCGCAACCCGCTGTTCGACATCTGCTTCACCATGCACCATCCCGTCGCCGAGTCGATCCGGCTCGGCGACATCACGGTGGAGGCGTACGAGCTGCCGCAGGCGACCGCCCAGTTCGACCTGACCGTCGAGATCACCGAGGTGATCGGCGAAGGGACGCGCCTGTGGGCGGAGTACTCCACCGACCTGTTCGACCACGACAGGATCAAGCGCCTCTGCGCGGAATACGTGGCCCTGCTGCAGGCCGTGGTCGCCGATCCGGGCACGCGGCTCAGCGCGCTGGGTCCGGGCGCCACGCCCGGCGGCGCGGCTCTCCTGCACGAGGTGTTCGAGGAGTGGGCCGACCGCACCCCCGAAGCCCCGGCGCTGCGCCACGCGGGCCGGACCGTCACCTACGGAGAGCTGGAGCGACGCGCCAATCAGCTCGCCGCCGCGCTGCGCGCGTACGGGGTGCGGCCGGAGATGCCGGTGGCGGTGCTGCTCGAACCCGGCCCCGACCTGGTCACCGCGGTGCTGGGCATCCTCAAGGCCGGGGGCGTCTACCTGCCGCTCGACCCGGCGCACCCCGAGTCGCGCCGGGCCGGCATCCTGCGCCAGGCGGGGTGCACCCGGGTCGTCACGGCTCTCGAACGGACGACCGAGCTGCCCGCCCACGTCACCAGCCTGCCCGTGGACCACCCCGCCCGCCCGGCCGTGCGCCCGGGGGCCACGGCCCGGCCGGGGAACCTCGCCTACATCCTGTTCACCTCCGGCTCGACGGGCGTCCCCAAGGGCGTGCAGATCGAGCACGGCTCGGCCGCCAACTTCGTCCGCGGTGTACCCGGCGACTTCGCCCCGGTCCCCGGCGAGCGCGTGCTGCAGTTCACCGCCCCCACCTTCGACGTGAGCGTCTACGAGATGTTCGCCGCGCTGGGCAACGGCGCCTGCCTGGTCTCGGCGCCACGCAGCCTGCTGATGAACCCGCGCTCGTTCGCCGCCCTCATGAGAGCCGAGCGGGTCACCGTGTTCCTGTCCACGCCCGCCACGCTCTCCCTGCTCGGCGACGCCGACCTGCCCGACCTGACCAAGCTGTCGATCGGCGGGGAGGCCCCGAGCGCCGAGCTGGTCGCCCGCTGGCGGGCGCCCGGCCGGGTGATCCAGAACGGGTACGGCCCGACCGAGACCACCGTGGAGGCCACCCGCGCCAGGCTGGACGGCGGGTGGAGCGGCCTGCCGCCCATCGGCGGCGCGCGGATCGGCTACACCCTGCACGTCCTCGACCCCGAGGGCCAACCGGTCCCCGTGGGGGCGTCAGGGGAGCTCCACATCGGCGGCGCGGGGGTGGGACGCGGCTACCTCGGCCGGCCCGGGCTGACCGCCGAGCGGTTCGTGCCGGATCCGTTCGGCCCGCCCGGCGCACGCCTCTACCGGACCGGCGACCTCGTACGCCGGAGGGAGGCCGACTGCCTGGAGGTGCTCGGCCGGACGGACCTGCAGGTGAAGGTCCGCGGGCACCGGATCGAGCTGGGTGAGGTCGAGGCCGCCCTGGCCGGGCACCCCGCCATCGCGCAGGTGGCCGTCACCGCCGAGCCGGCGGGCGACGGCGACAAGGACCTGACCGTCTACCAGGTGCCCGTGCCGGGCGCCACGGCGCCGGACGTCGGGGAACTCCGCGCTCACCTGCGCGACCTGCTGCCGCGGTACATGCTGCCCGCCCGGGCGGTGGCCCTGGCCGCCATGCCGCTGACCTCCAGCGGGAAGGTCGACCGCGCGCGGCTGGCCTCCTCCGCCGTCCCGGCCCATCCGGCTCAGGAGACGGTGTGCGGGCTCTTCGAGGCGCAGGCCGCGCGTACGCCGGATGCCCTCGCGGTGACGCTGAACGGCTCAGGCTGGACCTTCGCCCAGCTCAACGCGCACGCCAACCGGTGGGCCCGATTGCTGCTCGAACGGGGCATCGGCCCGGAGCGGCTCGTCGTCCTGGCGCTCGGCAAGACGCCGGAGACGATCGCCCTGCTGCTCGCGGTGCTCAAGACCGGCGCGGCCTACCTGCCGATCGACCCGGACGGCCCTGCGGCCCGCATGGACCTGATCCTCGCCGACGCCCGGCCCGCGCTCGTGGTGACCGGCTCCGCCGCCCATGCGGTCCGCTCCGCGGCCCGGGCCAGGAGCGTGCCGCACCTGCTGGTGGACGAGGCCGAGACCCAGGACGCGTGCGCCCGCCAGAACGCGGACGACCTGGACGACACCGAACGCCTCGGGCCGCTCGTCCCGTCCTGCCTGGCCTACGTCCTGTACACCTCCGGCTCGACCGGCCGCCCCAAAGGCGTCGCCGTCGAGCACGGCAGTGTCGTCAACCTGTTCCACTCGCACCAGGCCACGGTCTTCACCTCCGGCGCCCGGTCGCGCGTCGCCCTGGCGGCCCCGCTGGGCTTCGACGCCTCGTGGACCGGCCTGCTGTGGATGATCGCCGGGCACGAGCTGCACCTGGTCCAGGACGCGGTCAAGCAGGACGCCGCCGCCTTCGTCTCGTTCGTCGACGAGCACCGCATCGACGTCCTGGACGTGACGCCCACCCACTGCACGCACCTGCTGGCCGCGGGACTCCGCGCGCCCGGCCGCCACGCGCCGCGTGTCCTGATCCTCGGCGGCGAGGCGGTCGGCGAGGCGCTCTGGCGCACCCTGCGCGAGCTTCCCGGGATCACCGCCTACAACCTCTACGGACCCACCGAGTGCACGATCGACACGATGTGGTGCCGCCTGGGGGACAGCCCGGCGCCCACCATCGGCCGCCCGGTGGACGGCGCGCAGGTCTACCTCCTCGGTCCGGATCTCCAGCCCGTGGCCCCCGGCGAGGAGGGGGAGCTCTACGCGGCGGGGGCGTGCCTGGCACGGGGCTATCACCACGCGCCCGCGCCGACCGCCGCCCGGTTCCTGCCGGACCCCTTCGGCCCCCCGGGAACGCGCATGTACCGGACGGGCGACCTGGCCCGCAGGAGCCCCGAGGGCCTGCTGGAGTTCGTGGGCCGGGTCGACGGCCAGGTCAAGGTACGCGGCGTGCGCATCGAGCTCGGTGAGATCGAGGCGGTCCTGGCCGGGCATCCGGGCATCGTCCAGGCGGCCGTCGCCGCCCAGGAGGAGCGCGGCGGCAAGCGGCTGGTCGCCTACCTGATCGCGACGCCGGGCGGGGCACTGCCCGGCGACGCGGCGCTGCGGGCGCACGTCGCCAAGGCGCTTCCCGAGCACATGGTGCCCACGGCCTTCGTGGAACTGCGGGAGTTCCCCCTGACGCCGAACGGCAAGCTGGATCGCGGGGCGCTGCCGGCCCATGAGCACCAGCACGCGTCGCGGGGCCCGCGCACCCCGCAGGAGGAGATCGTCTGCGACCTGTTCGCCGACGTGCTGGAGGTGCCCCGGGTCGGCGTCGACGACGGCTTCTTCGAGCTGGGCGGGCACTCCCTGCTGGCCACCCGGCTGATCAGCCGGATCCGGTCGACGCTCGGTGTGGAGGTCCCGCTGCGCACGTTGTTCGAGTGCCCCACGGTCGCGGAGCTCTGTGGCCGGATCGGCGCGGCGTCCACCGTACGGCCGGCGCCCCGCCCGGTGGATCGGCCCCGTGACATCCCGCTGTCCCACGCCCAGCGACGCCTGTGGTTCCTGGCCGAACTCGAGGCGGACGGGGCCGCGTACAACATGCCCATGGCCCTGCGCCTGTCGGGCGAGCTGGACCGGGCGGCGCTCGAGGCGGCGCTGAACGACGTGCTGGACCGCCACGAGAGTCTGCGCACGATCTTCCCCGAGGTGGCGGGCGAGCCGGTGCAGCGCATCCTGACCGGCGCGACCGCGCGGTGCGCGGTGAGTCTCGTGCCCACCACGGAGGACGAGCTGCCCGAGCGGCTCGCCCGGGCCTCCCGCGTCCGCTTCGACCTGAAGACCGGCCTGCCCCTCCAGGTCCGCCTGTTCGAACTCGGCGCCGCCGAGCACGTGCTGCTGCTCGTCTTCCACCACATCGCCTTCGACGGCGGATCGATGCGGGCACTGGTCTGCGACCTCGCCACGGCGTACTCGGCCCGCGCGGCAGGCCGGCCGCCGGGCTGGTCGCCGCTGCCCGTGCAGTACGCCGACTACACGCTCTGGCAGCACGACCTCCTGGGCGACGAGGACGACCCGCGGAGCCTGCTCGCCGGGCAACTGGACTACTGGCGTGACACGCTGGCCGACCTGCCGGAGGAGCTGGCGCTGCCCGTCGACCACTCCCGGCCGGCCACGGCGAGCGGCCGCGGCGGTCTGGTGGAGCTGAGGCTCACCGCAGGCGAACACCTCGCGCTGGACCGCCTGGCCAAGCGGAACCGGGTCACCCTCTTCATGGTGCTGCAGGCGGGACTGGCCGCGCTCTACACCCGGCTCGGCGCGGGCACCGACATCCCGCTCGGCACCCCGGTCGTGGGCCGCGCGGACCAGGAGCTCGACGACCTCATCGGCTTCTTCGTCAACACCCTGGTCCTGCGCGCCGACACCGCGGGCGACCCCACCTTCGAGCAGCTCCTGGCCCGGGTGCGCGCCACCGACCTGGCCGCCTTCGCCCACCAGGACGTGCCCTTCGAGCGGCTGGTGGAGGTGCTCAACCCGGCCCGCTCCCTGTCCCGGCATCCGTTGTTCCAGACGATGCTGGCCTTCGACAACCACGACGACGGCGAGCCGGCCGCGCTGGGGCTGTCGATCCGGCCGGAGCGCACGGAGACCGGCACGGCCAAGTTCGACGTCCTCGTCAACGTCAGGGAGCACAGGACCGCCGAGGGCGCCCCCGACGGCGTCGACCTGGCGATGCACTACAGCCTGGACCTCTTCGGCGAGGAAAGCGCCGACCGGCTGCTCGCGCGCTATGCGCGGCTGCTGGCCGCGGCGGTCGCCGAGCCCGGCCTGGCGATCGGCGACCTGGAGCTGATGTCGGACGACGAGCGCGCCTCCGTCCGGGCGTGGAACGACACCGGCCGCGCCGTGCCGGCCCGCGTCCTGCCCGCCCTGCTGGAGGAGCAGGCACGCCGCACGCCGCAGGAGCCCGCGGTGACCGACGGGGACACCACGCTGACCTACGCGGAGTTGAACGCGCGGGCGAACCGCCTGGCCCGCTGGCTCATCGACCGGGGAGCGGGCCCCGAGCGGGTGGTCGGCCTGGCGCTGCCCCGCTCGCCCGAACTCGTGGTGGCCCTGTGCGCCGTGCTGAAGTCCGGCGCCGCCTACCTGCCCATCGACGTGGGCCATCCGGCCGAGCGCAGCTCTTTCATGGTGTCGGACGCGCGGCCCGCGCTGGTGCTGACCGATCGCGCCGACCGGCTTCCCGCAGGCGCTCCCGCGGTCGTGCTGGAGGAGCGGCTCGCCGCGGGCCGCCCCGCGACGGACGTCACGGACCGCGACCGGCTCACCGCCCTCCTGCCCGCGCATCCGGCCTACGTGATCTACACCTCGGGCTCCACCGGCCGGCCCAAGGCGGTGGTCATGCCGGGCGGCGCCCTCGTCAATCTGCTCGCCTGGCAGGCCGAGCAGCTCCCGGGCGGCGCCGGGACGCGTACCGCGCAGTCGGCCGCGATCGGTTTCGACGTCTCGGCCCAGGAGATCCTGTCCACACTGACCTCCGGCGGCTGCCTGGTCGTGGCCGGAGCGGAGCTGCGCAAAGATCCAGAAGCCTTCGCCCGGTGGTTGGACGAGCACCGGGCCGGGCGGCTGTTCGCGCCGAACCTCGTCGTCGAGGCGGTGGCCGAGGCCGCCCTCGCGCACGGCTGGGAGCTGGCCGCCCTCACCGACGTCGTCCAGGCCGGCGAGGCGCTGGTCCTCGGTGACACGATCCGGGACTTCCACGCCGGACGCAGACTCCACAACCACTACGGCCCGACCGAGACGCACGCCGTGACGGCCTGCACGCTTCCATCGGCGCGGGAGCAGTGGCCGCCCGCCGCCCCCATCGGGCGGCCGGTGTGGAACACCCGCTGCCACGTGCTGGACGCCGGGCTGCGTCCCGTGCCGCCCGGTGTGCCGGGTGAGCTCTTCGTGTCGGGCGCCCAACTGGCGCGCGGTTATCTGAACCGGCCGGGGCTCACCGCCGAGCGGTTCCTGCCCGACCCGTTCGGCGCGCACGGGGAGCGGATGTACCGGACGGGCGACCTGGTCCGGTGGCGCCGGGACGGTGTGCTGGAGTTCCTCGGCCGGACCGATCACCAGGTCAAGGTGCGGGGCGTCCGCGTAGAGCCCGGGGAGATCGAGGCGGCGCTGCGAGCGGACCCCTCCGTCGGGCAGGTCGTCGTGCGGCTGCGGCAGGACCTGCCGGGCCCGCCTCTGCTGGTCGCCTACCTGGTCGCCGCACCTGGACGGGACGTGGACGTCGCCTCCCTGCGTACGCGGCTCGGCGCCGCGCTGCCCGACCACCTGGTTCCGGCGGCGTTCGTCCTGCTCGACGCTCTGCCGTTGACCGCCAACGGCAAGCTCGACCACAGGGCGCTCCCGGCGCCGCGGCAGGAGCGGACCTCCAGGAGACCTCGCACCCCGGGGGAGGAGATCCTGTGCGGGCTGTTCGGCGACGTCCTGGGCCTGGCGCAGGTCGGGCCGGACGACGACTTCTTCCGTCTGGGCGGTCACTCGCTGCTGGCGACCAAGCTCATCAGCCGGATCAGATCCGTCCTGGGGGTGGACCTGCCCGTCCGGGCGCTCTTCGAGACGCCGACGGCCGCCGCTCTGGCCGAGCGGGTGGCGGAGGCGGGCCCCGCACGGGTCGCCCCTCCCACCGCGACGCCGCGGGGGGAGACCTCTGCCCTGTCCTTCGCCCAGCAGCGGTTGTGGTTCATGGACCGGCTGGGCGTCTCGGGCGACTCCTTCCACATGCCGTGCGTGATTCGGCTGGACGGCGAGCTGCGGGTGGGCGACCTGCGCGAGGCGGTCGAGCAGCTCATGCGGCGGCACGAGATCCTGCGGACGGTCATCGTGGCGCGGGACGGCGTGCCGGAGCAGCGGCTCACCGACCTGCCGGAGGACGTCCTGCCCCTGATCGACCTCTCCCACCTCGGCGAACCGGCTCGGTCGGCCGAACTCGGCGCGCTGAGCGGGCGGATGAGCACGGATCCCTTCCGCCTGGACACCGATCCGCCGGTGCGGTGGGCACTGGCCCGGCTCGCCGGCGACTCGCACGTCCTGCTGATGACCCTGCACCACATCGCCGGTGACGGGCTCTCCTTCGGGGTGCTGCTGAACGACCTGACCGCGCTGTACGCGGGCGAGCGGCCCGCACCGCTGCCGATCCAGTACGCCGACTACGCCCTGTGGCAGCGCCGTACCTGGGAGTCCGGCGGTTTCGCCGGGCACCTGGCCTCCTGGCGGGAGCGCCTGGCCGGCAGCCCGATGCTCGACCTGCCCGCCGACCGGCCGCGCCCCGCGGTGCGGACGTTCACCGGCGGGCGGGTGGCGGGATCGGTGGACGCCGAGGTCGCCGCACGGCTCAGAGCGATCGGGCGGTCCGGCGGCGCGACCCTGTTCATGACCCTGCTCGCCGGGTTCCAGATCCTGCTGGGTCGGCTGTCCGGGCAGAGCGACGTGGTGGTGGGCACCCCTGTGGCCGGCCGCGGTCACGCCGAGTTGGAGGGCATGGTCGGCTGCCTGCTCAACGTCCTGCCGCTGCGGGCCGATCTGTCCGGCCGGCCGCGTTTCGCCGACCTGCTGGCCGAGGTCCGCGCCACCACGCTGGACGCGCTGGCCGGCCAGGACGTGCCGTTCGAGCGGATCGTGGACGCGGTGGCGCCGGACCGGGACCTGAGCCGCCACCCGCTGTTCCAAGCCATGATCAACATGATCGACGTCCCTGAGCTGGACGCACCTCTCGGCGACGGCGTGACCGTCACCGTGGAGACCCCCGAGGAGACGCCCGCCAAGCTGGATCTGACCCTCTACCTGCGAGACACCGGACAGGAGCTGTCCTTCTCGCTGGTCTACAACGCCGACCTGTTCTCCGCCGAGCGCGCCGAGCGGATGGTGCGGCAGTACACGACGCTGCTGGAGCAGATCGCGGCCGACCCGCGGCGGCGGATCGACGGCTACGACCTCCTCACGGCCGACCCGGACGCCGCCCTGCCCGACCCCGCCGCGCCACTGCCGCGCCGGGCCGAGCACGCCGTGCACGTATTGGTCGAGGACCAGGCGGCCCGCTGTCCTGAGCGCGTCGCACTGGTCGACGGCGCTGACCGGTGGACGTACCGCGAGCTGGATCAGCGCGCCAACGGGCTCGCCCAGGAGCTGCGGGACCAGGGCGTGGCTCCGGGCGACCGGGTGGCGCTGCCGGGGCGGCGCTCGGCCAAGCTGATCTGCGCGATGCTGGGCGTGCTCAAGGCCGGGGCCGCGTTCGTCCTGCTGGACCCGGCCGACCCGGCCGAGCGCCGGCGGGCGTGCCTGGCCGCGGCCGAGCCGCGCGGGTTGCTCTTCATCGACGAGGAGGACGCCGACCTGGCCGGCTCTCCCCACCTGACCTGGTCCGGCGGGGTCTCGGAGAGCCCCGGTGTCGCGGTGGACCCCTGGGATCCGGCCTACGTCGCCTTCACCTCGGGGACCACCGGCACGCCGAAGGCCGTCATCGGGGCGCACGCGCCGCTCACGCACTTCTTCGACTGGCAGGCCGCCGAGTTCGACCTGGGGTCCGAGGATCGCTGGAGCGTGCTGGGCGGCATCGGGCACGACCCGTTCCTGCGCGAGACGCTCGGCCCGCTGACGTTGGGCGGAACGGTGTGCGTGCCCACCGAGGCGCAGGCGAGAACCCCGGCGAAGCTGGCCGCCTGGCTGCGGACACAGGGCGTCACCGTCGCGCACGCCACGCCGGGGATCGCCGAGCTGATGTCCTCGGGAACCGCGCAGCCGCTGCCCGCCCTGCGGCGGGTCTTCTTCGGCGGCGACCGGCTGGCCGCGCGGCACGTGGCAGGACTGCGGGCGCTCGCCCCCGAGGCGGAGTACGTGAACTTCTACGGGACCACCGAGACCCCGCAGGCCATGGCATTCCACCGGGTGACCGGCCTCGATCCGATTCCCGTGGGCCGCGCGATCGAGGGCGCGCAGGTGCTGGTCGTCACCTCCGCGGGACGCCTGGCCGGGGTCGGCGAGCGCGGGGAGATCTGGATACGCACGCCGTACCTGTCGGCGGGCTTCCTCGGTGACGTGGAGCTGACCGCGGCGCGCTTCACGGCGAACCCCTTCGGCGGCGCCGACCTCGTCTACCGGACCGGTGACCTGGGGCATTGGGGATCCGACGGCACGGTCCACGTGACCGGCCGGATGGACGGGCAGGTGAAGATCCGCGGGCACCGCGTGGAGACGGGCGAGGTGGAATCGCTGCTCCTGACCCATCCCGGAGTGCGGGCGGCGGCCGTGGTGGCCTCCCCGGCCCCCGACGGAGGGGACGACCGGCTCGCCGGCTACGTGGTGGGATCCGACCCCGCCGCACCGCTGTCACCCGCGGAGCTACGGCGGCACCTGCGGGCCCGCGTTCCCGAACACCTGGTGCCGGCGGCACTGGTCGTGCTGGAGTCGCTGCCACTCACCCCGCGCGGCAAGCTGGACCGGGCCCGGCTGCCGACCGCCGAAGCAGTCGCCGAAGGCGAGCCGGCCCCGCTCCGGGGCGAACTCGAGCAGGCGATCGCCCGGATCTGGCGCGAGGTGCTCGCCACCTCGCGCGTGGGCGCGCGGGACAACTTCTTCGACCTGGGCGGCAACTCGCTGCTCATCGTTCGGGTGCAGAGCCGGCTGGAGGAGCTGCTCGGCCGCGAGGTGACCCTGGTGCGGCTCTTCCAGTACCCGACGATCGAGGCCCTGGCGCGGTCGTTGCTGCAGGAGGATCCCGACCGCTCCGCCGTGCGGCGCAGCAGAGACCGCGGCGCCGCCCGCCGGGCCGCGCTGGGCGTCCGGCGGACACGTCATGACCATGGAGGGGGAAAGGCGAATGACTGACGAGACCAGTACGCAGATCGCGGTCATCGGCATGAGCGCGCGTCTGCCAGGAGCCGAGGACGTCACCCGGTTCTGGGAGAACCTGCGGGACGGCGTCGACGGGCTGACCCGGTTCAGCCGGGAGGAACTGCTGGCGGCCGGGGTGTCAGAAGAGGTCGCCGACGATCCGCACTACGTGCCGGTCAACGGCAGACTCGCCGACGTCGACCGCTTCGACGCCGCGTTCTTCGGGCTCTCCCCGCGCGAGGCGGAGGTGATGGATCCGCAGCAGCGGCTGTTCCTGGAATGCGCGTGGGCCGGCCTCGAGCACGCGGGATACGTACCGAGGACCTTCCCCGGCGTGATCGGGGTCTTCGCGGGCGCGGGCATGAGCAGCTATCTGCTGAGCAACCTGCTCGGATCGCCCGAGACGATCGGGCGGCTCGGCCCGCAGGCGGTCCTGCACGCCAACGACAAGGACTTCCTGGCCACCCGTACCTCCTACAAGCTGGGCCTCACCGGTCCCAGCGTGGTCGTGCAGACCGCCTGCTCCACGTCGCTCGTGGCGGTGCACTTCGCCGTCCAGAGCCTGCTGGCGAGGGAGAGCGACCTGGCCATGGCGGGTGGTGTCTCGATCAGCGTGCCGCAGGACAGCGGATACTTCTTCGAGCCCGGCGCCATCGTCTCCCCTGACGGCGTCTGCCGCCCCTTCGACGCAGACGCCAACGGCACGGTCTTCGGCAGCGGCGTCGGCGTCGTGGTGCTCAAGCGCCTGGAGGAGGCGATCGAGGACAGAGACACCATCTACGCCGTGATCAGGGGTACGGCGGTCAACAACGACGGCGACGACAAGGTCGGGTTCACCGCGCCGAGCGTCGCGGGTCAGGCCGCGGTGATCAGCGAGGCCCTGAGCGTCGCCGGCGTCCCGGCGCGCACCATCCAGTACGTGGAGGCCCACGGAACGGCCACCGAACTCGGCGATCCCATCGAGGTGGCCGCGCTGACCCAGGCGTTCGCCGAGGAGACCGGCGAGCGGCGGTTCTGCGGCCTCGGCTCGGTCAAGAGCGGCGTCGGCCACCTGAACACGGCGGCCGGCGTCACCGGCCTGATCAAGACGGTGCTGGCGCTGCACCACGGTGAGATGCCGGCCAGCCTGCACTTCACCCGTCCCAACCCCCAGCTCAAGCTCGACACCAGCCCGTTCTACGTGAACGCCGCCCACCGGAGCTGGCCGGCGGCCGACACGCCGCGGCGCGCCGGCGTCAGTTCCTTCGGCGTGGGCGGGACCAACGCCCACGCAGTCCTGGAGGAGGCGCCCGCTCTGCGACAGCCGCCTCCGGACAGTGGGCAGCGGGCGGAGCTGATTCTGTTGTCGGGGAAGTCGGAGGCGGCCCTGGCGCGGCAGGCCGAGCGTCTGGCGGCGTACTGCCGCGCCCACCCTGACACGGCTCTGCGCGACATCGCCCGCACCCTGATCGAGGGCCGTGAGCGTTTCGACCACCGCCGGGCGGTGGTCTGCCGCAGTGTGCAGGAGCTGGCCGACGCCCTGCGATCCCCGGCCGGCGGCGTCCGAGGGGCCGAACGGCGCGGGGCGGTCTTCGCCTTCCCCGGCCAGGGCACGCAGTACGCGGGAATGGCGGCCCGCCTGTACGAGCGGGAGCCCGTGTTCCGGCGCGTCCTGGACGAGTGCGCCACCCTGCTCACCGGGCATCTCCAGGGCGACCTCCGTGACCTGGTCTTCGGCGGATCGGATGAGCTCGACCAGACCGCCCACACCCAACCGGCGCTCTTCGCGGTCGAGTACGCCCTGGCCCAGCTACTGATCCACTGGGGGGTGACGCCGGAGGCGATGATCGGCCACAGCCTCGGCGAGTACGTCGCCGCCTGCGTGGCAGGCGTCATGAGCCTGCCGGACGCGCTCGCCCTGGTGGCGGCCAGAGGGCGGCTGATGCAGGCGCTCCCGCCCGGCGACATGCTCGCGGTCGCCTGCTCGGAGGAGGACCTGGCGCCGCTGCTGCCCCCCGGGGTGGAACCGGCGGCGGTCAACGGCCCTCTCGCCTGCGTCGTGGCGGGGCCGCCGGAGGCCGTCGAGGCGCTGCTCGCCGACCTGACCGGCCGGGGTGTCGCCGCGCGGCGGCTGCGCACCTCGCACGCGTTCCACTCGGCGATGATGGAGCCGGTCCTGGAGGAGTTCAGGGCTCTGGTCCGTTCGGTACGGCTGGCGGCGCCCACGTTGCCGTACGTCTCCAATGTGACCGGCACGTGGATCACCGCGGACGAGGCGACGGATCCCGACTACTGGGTGCGGCACCTGCGGCAGACGGTGCGTTTCTGGCCCGGGGCGCGCCTGCTGGCCCAGGACCCGAGCCGGGTCTATCTGGAGGTGGGCCCAGGAGAGTCGCTGAGCAGGGCCTTCACTCCTCAGGACGCGGTCTTCAGCACGTTGCGCCACGATCGTCCTGACGAGGCGGAGTATCTGCGGGAGCGGATCGGGCAGGCGTGGGCGGCCGGTCTGCAGGCCGACTGGGGCGGCCTCGTCGACCCGGACGCGCGGCGGATCGAGCTGCCCACCTACCCCTTTGAACGCACCCGGTTCTGGGTGGATCCGGCGGAGCCGGCGGCGGTCACCCGGCGCGAACCGGCGGGCTTCTACCGGGTCCGCTGGGACGACGCGCCGCCCGCGCCCCTGAGCGGCGCGCCGGCCACCTGGCTGGTCCTCGCCGACGAGGGGGGAACGGCGGACGAACTGCGCAGCCGCCTGCTCGCCTCCGGGCAGCGCGTGGTCCTGGTCCGCCCCGGTGAGCGTTTCGCCGCGGCCGACGGCCGGTACACGGTACGACCGGCGCGACGCGCCGACTACGAGGCGCTGCTCGACGCCGTGGCCCCGGCGGGCCAGGACCTGCTCAGGGTCGTTCACCTGTGGAACCTCGACCCGTGCGAAGGCTTCACCGAGCGTCAGGAGCGCGGCTACCTCAGCCTGACCGCCCTGGCGCAGGCGCTGGGCCCGCGGGCCGCGATCGGCGCGGCGACCGTCGTGGTCGTGTCGGACCGGCTCTTCGACCTCCGGCCCGGTGACGTCGTCGAGCCGGAGCAGGCCACGATTCTCGGGCCGTGCCTGACCATGCCGCAGGAGTTCCCGCAGTTGTCCGCCACCGCCCTGGACGTGGCGGCCGGCGACCCGCTCGCGGTGGCCGGCCACGTGCTGGCGGAGGCCGCGGCGGCCGAACCGGTGGTCGCCTACCGCGACGGCCGGCGTCTGGTCCGCAGGGTCGAGCGGCTCACGCCGCCTGCGGCGGCGGCGGTGCGTGCCGGTGGCACGTACCTCGATGTCGGGCCCGGTCGGGAGGTCCGTGCCGGTGGCACGTACCTCGATGTCGGGCCCGGCCGGGAGGTGCGTGCCGGTGGCACGTACCTCATCGTCGGGCCAGGACGGGTGGGTCTCACCCTGGCGGGTCATCTCGCCCGCACCGCGCGGGCCAACGTGGTGCTGGTGGGCAGGACGACGCTGCCCGCGGAGGCCGGCGCCGGCCCGGACGAGGCGGCCGGGCGCAGGATCGAGGCGCTGCGGGACATCGAGCGGGCCGGCGGCCAGGCGCTCTACCTGGCGGCGGACGTCTCCGACCCGGAACAGATGCGCGCCTGCGTGCGGGCGGCGATCGACCGGTTCGGCGCGCTGCACGGCGTGATCCACGCGGCCAAGGTCGAGCGCGAGCGGATGTACGCCTTCCTGCCGGAGGAGAGCGCCGCCACGAGCGCGGCCCACCTCGCGGTCAAGGCCCACGGGCTGCACGCGCTCGACGCGGCGCTGGAAGGGCGAGACATCGATTTCCGGGTCGTCTTCTCCTCGATCACCTCGTTGCTGGGCGCGCTGGGCGAGACGGCGTACACCGCGTCGAACGCCTTCGTGGACGCCTTCGTCGCGGCCAATCCCGCGTGGACGGGGATCAACTGCGACCGCTGGGACGACGAACGGGGCGTCGCGCTGTTCCTGCGGGCGCTGGCCGCGGGACCCGGGTCCCTCGCGGAGTCGGACGAGGACCTCGTCGAGCGCATGCGCCGGGCCAGGGAGCTGACCGTCGCCGAGGCCCCCGCTCCCGTCGCCCGCCCGGCGGGGCAGGCGGCCTACCGCGCTCCCGGCACGCCGGTGGAGGTGGCCGTCGCCGGGATGTGGCGGGACCTGCTGGGAGTCGACCGGGTCGGCGCCGACGACGACTTCTTCGAGCTGGGCGGTCACTCACTCCTCGCCGTGCAACTGGTCGGTCGGCTGCGGGAGGCGTACCAGGTCACGCTGCCGCTGCGCGACCTGCTGGAGTGGCGCACGGTCGCCGGGGTGGCCGCCGCGGTGGAGGCCGCGGTGGAGGCCGGCAGGGCCGGGGAGAGTGTCCCCGTCCAGCCGGTTCCCGAGGCACAGCCGCGCCGGGCCGTACCCGTCGCCCGGCCGCGGCAGGCGGCGGGCCGGACGGGGATGCGGTTCAGCATCTCCTTCTTCGCCGCCGACGAGAGCGGTGACGAGGACACCTACGGCGACCTGCTGAGGGCCGCGGAGTACGCCGACCGCAACGGGTTCGACGCCGTCTGGCTGCCGGAGCGGCACTTCCACCGCTTCGGCGGACGCTACCCGAGCCCTTCGGTGCTGGGCGCGGCGCTCGCGGTCCGCACCAGGAACATCGCGATCCGGGCCGGCAGCGTGGTGCTGCCCCTGCACCATCCGGTCAGGGTGGCCGAGGAGTGGTCGATCGTGGACAACCTGTCCAACGGGCGGGTCGGCCTGTCCGTGGCCTCGGGCTGGCAGCGGGACGACTTCGTGCTCGCCGCGCCCGGCACGTACGGCACCCGCAAAGAGCTGATGATGGAGCGCCTGGAGACGGTACGCCGCCTGTGGGCCGGCGACGCCGTGACGCTGCCCCGCGACGACGGGCAGCCCACCGAGCTACGGGTGTTCCCCAAGCCCCGGCAGGCCGAGCTGCCGCTCTGGCTGACCAGCTCCGGCAGCCCCGAGACCTGGACCGCCGCCGGAGCCCGCGGGCTGAACGTCCTGACGGCGCTGATCAGCCAGAGCGTGGAGGACCTCGCGCAGAACATCCGCCGCTACCGCGCGGCCCGCGCCGAGCACGGTCACGACCCCGGCAGCGGTCAGGTGACCCTGTCCCTGCACACCTTCATCGGAGAGAGCCTGGACCAGGCCAGGGACACGGTGCGCGGGCCGTTGCGGAGCTACCTGAGCAGCCACCTGGAGCTGTACCGGGGCATGGCCGAGTCGCAGGGCATCACGCTGGCGGGCGACGACCGTCAGGCGCTGCTCGACTTCGCCTTCGAACGCTACTTCTCGACCAGCGCGCTGATGGGGACCGTCGAGACGGCCGCGGAGACGGTCGAGCGCCTGCGGGCGATCGGCGTGGACGAGATCGCCTGCCAGCTCGACTTCGGTGTGGACGAGCCGGCGATGTGGACGGGCCTGGAGCGGCTGACCCGGCTCAAGAACCGTGCGACGCCGTCGCCCCGGCTCCAGGACGGCCGCCCGCGGCGCAGCCCGGTGGTGACGCTCCAGCCGGACGGAGACAAGCCGCCGTTCTTCTGCGTCCACCCGGTCGACGGCGGCGTCCTCGGCCTGCGCGAGCTGGCCGCCCACATGGGCAAGGACCGGCCGTTCCACGCGCTGCAGGCACCGGGACTGGACGGCGAGAGCGCACCCGCCACCGGCGTGGGCGAGCTGGCCGCGCTCTACGCCGAGGCGATTCGCGAGGTCCGGCCGGACGGCCCGTACCTGTTGGGCGGCTGGTCCTTCGGCGGCGTGGTGGCCACCGAGGTGGCCAGGCTGCTGGCCGCGCAGGGGCACCGCGTACCGGAAGTGATCATGCTGGACAGCCGGGCGCCCCAGCAGATGAGCACCCAGCTCACCGGCCTGACCGACCTCCTCGACCGGTGGGAGCAGGCCGCCGAGCCGCCGGAGCTCGGTGAGCAGTCGGTCCACGCGATCCTGCTGACCGACCCGCACGCGCGTGTCGTGTGCCGGGCGCACATCGACGCCATGCGGCGCCACCGCCCCCGGCCGCTGACCGTGCCCGTCGTCCTGGTCAGGGCGGCGGACCAGCCGGACGTCTTCGGCAACGACCCGCTGATGGGCTGGCGCGAGCTGGCCAGCGCCGGCATGTCCACGCACGTCATCCCGGGGGATCACTTCGCGATGCTGCGTGCTCCGCACGTCGCCGAACTGGCCGGCTGGTTGCGCGAGCGGCTCGGCTGAGCGGGCGCCCGCGGTGGCCGGATGCTGCCATCGCAGGCTCATGCACGTCGCGGATCTTGTTTCGCCCCCTCTTCTTCGCCGAGATTCGTTGTCGCCACAACCGAACACGAGGCGAATGGAGACATCTGTGGACAACGGGGTGTGGGAGAACGCGTCCGGTTACGCGGTCGTCGTCAACGACGAGGAGCAGTACTCGATCTGGCCGCTCGGCCGGAGCGTGCCCGAGGGCTGGCGGCAGGTCGGTGTGTCAGGGAGCAAGGAGGAGTGCCTGGCCCACATCGACGAGGTGTGGACGGACATGCGCCCGCTCAGCCTGCGGCGGGCGATGGCAGAGGAGTCGTGAGTGGGCAGGCGGAACGAGGTCGCCACGCTGACCGCCGCGGTCGGCGTGGCGGGCGCCGTCGTCGGGCCGCCGCCCGCGTCGCCCTCGCCCGAGGTCACGGGGGACTCCGACGCGGGAACCGCGGTCCAGTCGCTCGTGGACGGCGCGCGCGGGATGGAGAGCAAGGACCCGCTGACCGCTGCCGCCTGGTACCGGGCGATGCTCGGCCTGCTGACGGTCGTGCCGGAGCCGCAGGGGCTCCGGCGCGAGCTGCTGCTCGCGCTGGCCCGGGCCACCGCGAGGGCGGGCGAGCTCGGCGAATGCCGGGACGTCGTGGCGCTGCGGCGTGAGCTGGCCGACGACGACACGGCGGACCTGCGCGCCTGGCTCGCGCGGATGGCCGGACGGTACACCGAGGCCCGGTCGATTCTGCGCACCGCCATCAGGAGGCGGCCGCACGACGATGCCGCCTCCCCGAGGGATGCCGCCGCCCTGAGGCTGGCCCTGGCCGAGACCACCATCTGGGACGTCGGATGGCGCTGGTCGGAGGCGGCGCTGGAGGCGGCGGTGAGCGCGGGGGACCCGGTACTCCGGGCCGACGCGCTGGCCGTGCACGCCATCGTCTGCCTCGCCCACGGTGAGGTGGAGGCCGCCGGGCAGAGCGTCCGGCAGGCCGCCGAACTCGCCGACGCCCACCTCGACACGGCACTCGCCGTACGACCGGCGCTCCTGGCGCATCTGGGCTGGGCCGCGACGCATCTGGGGCAGCACACGCAGGCGTTGCGGCACTTCACCCGCGGGCTGGCCATCTGCCACGCCACCGGCCAGGCCGCCGACGCCGTCGCGATGCTGGCCGGTCTCTCCGCCGTTCGTCTGCGGCTCGGGGAGTCGGCCGAGGCGCTGCACTGGGCGGACCGCGCGGCACGGCTGGCGGAGATCGTGGAGAGCGACGACCTGCGGGCGATGGCACTGGTTCAGCGGGCCGAGGCCGGGCTGGCGGCGGGCGACACGGTGCGGGCACTGGCCGACAGTCGGCTCGCTGCCACGCTGTCCGGCCCGGACAGCCCGTGGTGGCGCCTGAGCTGGGTGACGTGGGGCGCGGCGCGCCTCGCCTCAGGTGAACCCGGGGCGAGCGCGGCCGTCATCGACGCGGCGGGCGACCGGCTGACGGAACTCCCCGCGTGGGCCCGGCCCCACACGGCCGGGCTGCTGGCCAGGACGGAGCGGGGCGCCCGCGGCAAGCGGTGGGCGGAGGTCTCCCGCCGGTACGCCGGGCTCCTGCGCCCGCCCGACGCCGATGGGGCGGCGCGGGAGCCGTACCGGCTGAGTCAGCGTGAGTTCGAGATCGCGACCCTCGTCAGCGAGGGGCGGACGAACCGTCAGATAGCCCGCCGGCTGACGGTGAGCCACAAGACGGTGGAGACGCACCTGGCCAGGATCTTCGCCAAGGTGGAGGTCTCCTCGCGAGCCGAGCTCGCCGGCCTGGTCGGCGGGGCTCGCATCGTGGCCAGGCCGCGCCGGAGCGCGAGGTCGTCGAGGAGGGAGTAGAGGGGGCGGAGAGGGGGTGAAGAGGGGTCGGATGCCGCCAGGTCAGGCGGCATCCGACCGTCTTCCCCGCGGTGTGCTCACACCGCCGGTCCCTGCTCAGGACGCGCCGTCCGGCGCAGCGCGTCGATCCTGCGTGAACCGCTTCTGGCGCCCGCCACGTACCGCCGGCGATCGACCGCGGTGATGAGGGGAGCGGGCGCAGGCTGCCGCTCGCCGGAGGCCAGCAGCTCCGCCAGACCGGCGACCGTGGGGGACTCGAAGATGCGCGTCAGCGGAAGGCGCACCCCGAAGGCGTCCATGATCCGGCTCGAGAGCTGGGAGATCGTCAGAGACTGTCCGCCGATGTCGAAGAGGTTGGTCTCCCGCCCGACGGCCGGCACGTCGAGGACCTCGCACACGATGGCGGCCAGCCGGCGTTCCTCCGCCGTCATGACCTCCTGCTCCGGAGCGGCGGACGGGACGACCAGCCGCGGCAGCGGCGGCAGCGCCCGGCGTTCCACCTTGCCGTTCGCGTTGAGCGGCAGGGCGTCCATCCAGACCAGCCTGGCCGGCACCATGTAGCCGGGTAGCTGGGCGCGCAGGTCACGCAGCACGGACTGCTCGGCCCGAGCCCGATCGGTCCGCTCGGTCGCCGGCACGAGGTAGCCGACGAGCAGCGAGGCACGATCACCGCGATGGACGCTCACCACCGAGCGGCCGATGTCGGGATGCCGGTCGAGAACCGACTCGATCTCCTCCAGCTCGATCCGCAGACCGTTCAGCTTCACCTGGTTGTCGAGCCTGCCCAGGTACTCCAGAGCGCCGTCGGCGCGCATCCGGACGAGATCGCCGGTCGCGTACATGCGCTTGCCCGCCGACTTCGTGAAAGGGTCGGGAACGAACCTGTCCGCGGTGAGCCCTGGCCGCCCGGAATAGCCGTGGGCCACTCCGTCACCGCCGATGTGGAGCTCGCCGGGCACTCCGGCGGGGACCGGCGTCAGCAGGTCGTCCAGGACGTAGAGCCGGTTGCCGGACAGGGCGCGTCCGATGTGCGGCGAGCGCGCGGACTCGGCGTCGATGGAGGCCGTGCTCGACCAGACGGTCGTCTCGGTCGGGCCGTACATGTTCCGCACCGGCGAACCGGTCTCCACCAGCCGCTGGGCCAGGTCGCCGGAGATCGCCTCGCCGCCGGTGAGGATCGTCAGACCGGGCGAGCCGGTCCACCCGGCGTCCAGGAGCAGCCGCCAGGTCGCCGGAGTGGCCTGGACGTGGGTGAACCCGGCCTCTTCCACCAGGGCCCGCAGCTCGTGGCCGTCCCGGAGGATCGACTCGTGCACGACGTGGTACGTCCCCCCGGACAGCAGCGTGCGGCACATGTCCTGGACCGAGACGTCGAAGGCGAACCGCGCCACCCCCAGCGTGCGCGTGCCGGAGGACATCGCCAGGACGGGGTCGACGGCGGCGAGGAAGTTGTTCACCGCGCGGTGGGGCACCGCGACGGCCTTGGGGCGGCCGGTCGATCCCGAGGTGTAGATGACGTAGGCCGGGCTCTCGGGATGGACCGTGACCTGCGGTGCGGTCTCCGGCTCCGCGGCGAGCACGCCGGCGGCCCGCTCCAGGTCCACGTGGACGCGCACGCCCTGCGCCGCGGCGCCGATGAGCACCTCCGCCCGGCTGTCGGCGAGCATGAAGTCGATCCGCTGCCGAGGCAGTCCGGGATCGACGGGGAGGTAGGTGGCGCCCGACTTGAGCACCGCCAGGATCGCCACGGGCATTTCGGCGCAGCGCGGCAGGTGGAGGGCGACCACGTGTCCGGGGCGTACGCCCAGGCCGATGAGGTGGTGGGCGAGCCGGTTCGCGGCCCGGTCGAGCTCGGCGTAGGTCAGCGTGACCCGCCGGCCGGTCTCGTGGTAGACGACGGCGAGGGCGTCCGGGGAACGGCGGGCCGCCTCCGCGAACCGGAGATGGAGGTGGCCGTCCCCTTCGTACCCGACGGCCGTGTCCGCCCATTCCCGTTCCAGGTCCTGGCTCGTCTCCCGGTCGAGCACGCTGAGGGCGCGCGCCGATGCGCCGGGGTCGTCCGCCATTCCGGCCAGCAGGGCGGCGAACTGGCGGGCCATCCGCTCGGCGCTCGCCTCGTCGAACAGGTCGGCGTTGTAGACCAGCTCACCGGCCAGCATGCCGTCCAGCTCGGCCATCTGCAGCGTGAGGTCCACCTGGGCGCCGGTTCTGGGCAGCGCGACGGTTTCCAGCACGGCGTCGCCGAACGGGCCGCGGACGCCGGGGTGGTTCACGGCCATGGCCGCCACGGGCCCGTCGCCCAGGGCCGTACGCTGCAGCGCGAACATCACCTGGACGAGCGGCGGCCTGCTGAGATCGCCGCTGGCCCGCAGCTTGTCCGCCAGGACGACGAAAGGCAGGTCGGCGTGGCGCAACGCGGCGCGACTGGTCTCGTGCAGCCGCCGCACCAGGGCCGAGACCGGCTCGTCCGCGGCCGGCCGGCACCGGATGGGGACGATGTTGATGCAACTGCCCACGATGTCGCCGCTGCCGGGGCGGCCTCGACCGTGCGCGGGGGAGCCGATGAGGAAGTCGTCGCGGCCCGAGTAACGCCAGACGAGCGTCGCGTACGCGGCCATCAGGACCGAGTACAGGGTGGCGCCGCACCGCTCGGCCACGCGGTGCAGGCGATCGGTGGTCACGGGATCCACGGTGAAACGGCACGCGCCGCCGCGGAAGCGCTGCACGGGAGGCCGGACGCGATCGGCGGCCAGGTCGATCGAGTACGGCACGCCGTCCAGCGCGGCACGCCAGAACGCCAGCGACTCCGCGCCCCGGTCACCGGAGACGAGGGCCTCCTCCTCCGCGACGACCGAGACGAACCCCGGCGCGGCGGGCGGGCTCGGCAGCAGTCCTCGGTACCTGTCGGTGAGCTCACGCAGGATGAGCTCCAGCGACCACAGGTCCGCCACCAGATGGTGGACGGCGAAGACGAGCCGGTGGCGGCCGGGAGCCGAGCGCAGCACGGTCAGCCGGACGAGCGGGCCGTCCCGCGGATCGAGCGGCGTCCGCGCCGCCGCGGCCGTCAGCTCGGCCAGCCGCCCGGCGTCGGCGACGTCCTCGACGCGGACGAGCGGCGGCAGGTCGGCGTGCACCCGCTGGACCACCTCTCCCTCGACGGAGGGGAACGTGGTCCGCAACGCGGAATGGTGGGCCACCGTGGCGTCGAGGCATCGGCGCAGCAACGCCATGTCCAACGCGCCGCGCACGTCCACGGCGGCGCTGAGCAGGTAGGCGGTGTTGCCGGGAGCGAGCTCGTGCAGGAAGTGCATGCCGCGCTGCTGGTAGGAGAGGGCATGGTCGCCGGGCGGATCCTGGACCGGCGGCCGGCGCTCGGCCGGCGGGCGCTCGGCCAGCCCACCGATCAGCTCGGCGATGCTGGCGGGCAGCAGGTCGTCGGCGGAGATCTCCCGCTCCAGCCGCACGCCGATGCGGTGCGCCAGCGTGACGGCGTCGAGCGAGTCGAGACCGAGTTCGAGCAGCGGCCTGGTCATCGGCACCTCGGTGGCGTCCATGCCGAGCACGGAGGCCACCTCGGCGGTCAGCACGTCCGTGAGGTCGTCCCGAGCCGGTACGGCGCCCGGCTTCGCGCGGGCCGGGCCGTCGGTCAGGGTGAACAGGACAGGCAGGTCGCCTTCCAGGAACGCCTGCCGGCAGGCGTGGCGGGCGATCTTCCCGCTGGAGGTCCTGGGCAGCCCGCCCGTCCGGAGCAGCACCACGGTCGCCGGGCGTACCTCGTGGTGAGCGGCCACCGCCGCGCGGATGGTCTGGGCGATGCTGGCCAGGTCCGCGCCGGCATGCTCGCGGCGCAGCTCCTGGAGTACCACGAGGTTCTCGCCGTCGGCTTCCACGGTGAAGGCGGCCGCGCCGTGTGGCCGCAGCTCGGGCCCGCTGTCCTCCACGGTCGCCTCGATGTCCTGGGGGTAGTGGTTCCGGCCGCGGATGATGATCAGGTCCTTCAACCGGCCCGTCACGCACAGCTCGCCGTCGCGCCGGAAGCCCAGGTCGCCGGTACGCAGGTACGAGCCCTCCCGGCCGGCGAGCCGCGCGCCGAAGACGGAGTCCTGCCCCGGTGGCCGTCCCCAGTAGCCGCGGGCGACACTGGCGCCCGCGATCCAGATCTCGCCGACGGACCCGTCCGGCAGCACGCCGCCGCCGTCAGGGTCGACGATCTCCAGCCGCACCGACTCAGGGATCCGGCCGCTGCGGACGATCTCCGTCCCCTGCTCCCGGCTGGTACGGGCGGGCCCGGCCGTGACGATCAGCGAGGACTCGGCCAGGCCGTAACAGGCCACCAGCGCCGACTCACGCAGCCCGGCACCGGCGAACGCGTCGGCGAAGCGGCGCAGCGTCCGGGGACGGATGGGCTCGGCGCCGTTGAAGGCGACCTGCCAGCAGGACAGGTCGAGGGTGCCGCGCTGCTCCGGCGTGATCCGGTCGACGCACAGGTCGAAGGCGAAGTTGGGGCCGCCGCTCACCGTGGCCCGGTAGTCGCTGATCGCCCGCAGCCAGCGGTACGGGTCACGGGCGAAGGCGGCCGGCGAGAGCAGCAGGGTGGAGCCGCCGCACGAGACGGTGCCGAGCACCGAACCGATGAGGCCCATGTCGTGGTAGAGCGGCAGCCAGGACACGGCCCGGGTCTCGCGGGACAGGCCGAAGAGCTCCTTGATGAGCGCCGTGTTGGCGAGCAGGTTCGCGTGCGAGAGCATGACGCCGCGAGGAGCCGCGGTGGAACCCGAGGTGTACTGCAGGAAGGCCAGGTCGTCCGCGCGCAGCGGCGGGGCCGCCCACGACGGCCCGGGGGCACGGTCGTCGGGGGCATGGTCGTCGGTGGCGATCAACCGTGGCATCTCGGTCCCCGGCAGGTCGTGACGCCTGCCGAGACGTTCCTTCAGTGCTTCGGTGGTCAGTGCGGTCCGCGCGCCGCTGTCCTGGACTATCCGCAGGAAGCGCTCGAGCGTACGGCGGTGACGCCCTGGGGGATAGGCGGGAACCGCGATCGTCCCGGCGTACAGGCAGCCGAAGAACGCCTCGACGTAGTCCAGGCCGAAGGGATACAGCAAGATCGCGGTCTGGCCGGACAGTCCCTGCTCCACCAGGCGGGCCGCGATCGAGGAGGCACGCAGGTTCAGGTCGCGATAGGTCAGCTCCACCACGCCCCGGTCGTCGTCCGGCAGGTAGGAGAAGACGACCTTGTCGGGGGCGCGGCCGGCCGCCGCCTCGAGGACGTCCCGCCACGTACCTGAATCCAGCACTTTCGCTCGACCTCCGATCGGGGGCGCCTTCGCGACCTTCCACGTACTTGGTCCGACACCTTCGCATCCCCCGGCGGACCGGCGTGATCGGGAGTTTCCCCGACTGCCGGAGCCGGTCGGCGACTCCGACGATGGCCGCGTGACTACCGTCGAGACGGCCGGGACCCGCGGCGACTTCGGCCGGCTCTGGTTCGGCAACGCGATCACCGAGTTCGGGTCGCAGGTGACGATGACCGCCCTGCCGCTCATCGCCGTGAGCGTGCTCCATGCCTCGGGCCTGGAGATGGGCCTGCTGCAGGCCCTCTACACCCTGCCCTTCCTCGTGCTGGCGCTGCCCGCCGGGGTATGGCTGGACCTCAGGACACGCCGCCCGGTGATGATCACCATGGATCTCTCGCGCGGCGCCCTGGTGGCCACCATCCCGATCGCCGCCTGGCTGGACGCGCTGACCTGGCCGCACCTGTACGCGGTCGCGCTGGTGGGCGGCGCGTTGACCCTGCTCTCCCAGATCGCCGCGTCGGCCTACCTGCCGACCCTGGTCCCGGCGGAGGAACTGCCCGTCGCGCACAGCAGGCTCAACGCCAACCTCGCCGTGAGCGGCACCTGCGGTCCCGGCCTCACCGGCGTGCTGGCCGGTGCGGTCGGCGCGGCGACCACACTGGTGCTCGACGCGGTCACCTATCTGGCCTCGGCCCTCCTGCTCTCCACCCTGAGGCACCGGGAGGTGGCGCCGCCCCGTCCGGAGCGCCGGGACATGCGGCGCGAGGTGCGCGAAGGCTGGCGCGCCGTGTACGGCAACGCCCCCGTACGCTGCCTGGCCCTGCACGCCGCGATCTACTCCGGCGCTCTCCAGATCGCGATGATCGCCTCCGTCTTCTACCTCCTCCGCGACCTCGGGCTGAGCACCGGCTGGTACGGCCTGGTCGTGGCGGCCGGCGGGGTGGGCGGCATCGTGGGCACCCTCATCGCGCCCCGTCTGGTCGAGGCGTGGGGTTACGGGCGGGCGCTGCCGGCCGGGCTGCTGCCGGCCACGGCACCGTTCCTCCTGGTCCCCGCCGCCGAGACGGTCACCGCGGCCGCCGTGCTCAGCGGGGTGGCGTTCTTCCTGGTGGGCGCGGGCAGTTGCGTCGTCGGCACCACGGCGATGACCCTGCGCCACGTGGTGACCCCGCGCCCGCTGCACGCGCGGATGAACGCCAGCTACCGGCTCCTGCCGCTGGCGACGACCCCGGCGGGGGCGCTGGTCGCCGGGGTCCTGGTGGACCTGTTCGGTGCCCGGGTCACCCTCTGGGCCTGCTCGGCACTGCTGCTGGCCGCAGTCTTTCCCGCTCTTGCCAGGCCCGTGCGAACACTGCGCCACGTGGCCGGCGACTGACACCTAAGGGGTTGCACCGTGACTCTCCGGACGATGCCGGATCTGGGTGACGATCGCTTCTACGCCACGACGGACCCCACCGCGCTGTGGCGTGAACTCGTCGACGCCGACGCCGTGGTCTGGACCGGGCCCGACTCGGGGCACAACGGGTTCTGGTCGGTGTTCTCCCATCGCGCCTGTGCCGAGGTCCTGGCCGGTGATGCGCCGTTCACCTCCGAGTACGGGATGTTCATCGGCTTCGACCGGCAGAACCCCGACTCCGGCGGCGGCCGGATGATCGTGGTCAGCGAGGGGGAGTGGCACGGACGACTGCGCGCGGCCATCAACTCCCACCTCACGCGCGCCATGTCCGGCCCGCTGGCGGCCGTGGTCGAGGCGGAGTTGCGGGACTTCGTCGGCCGGGCACGCGCGGAGGAGGTGACCGACGTCGCCGCGCGCTTCGCCTCGTCGCTGCCGAACACCGTGGTCTGCGAGCTGCTCGGAGTCCCGGTCGAGGACCGCGAGCGGCTCAGGAACCTGACCGGATACGCCGTGGGAGCGCCCGACGACCCCGCGAGGATGTCGCCGTCCACGGCCCACCTCGAGATCATGGTCTACTTCTCCGAGCTCATCAGGGAGCGGCTGCGCAGGCCCCGCGAGGACCTGGTGAGTCATCTGCTGCACGACGCCGGGCTGGCTCCCAACGACGTGCTGGTCAACTGCGACAACATCTTCGCCGCCGGCAATGCGACGACCCAGTTCTCGGTCGCCGGCGCCTTCCACGCGCTGGCCACCACGCCGCAGGCCCTGGACCTGGTGCGCGGCGACCACAAGGCCGTCCGGCCCGCGGTCGAGGAAGTGCTCAGGTGGACGACCCCGGGCCCGCACGTGCTGCGCGTGGCCGTCGAGGACGTGCAGATCAACGGGCAACGCATCGCCCGCGACAGCCCCGTCGTGACGTGGCTGGCCGCGGCCAACCGGGATCCCCGGGTCTTCCCCGACCCCGACCGCTTCGACGTGCGCAGGCACCCGAACAGGCATCTGTCCTTCGGCTTCGGGCCGCACTACTGCGTGGGCGCGGCGCTGGCCCGCATGGAGCTCCGCATGCTCGTGGAGGTCCTGGCGGCGGAGGTGCGCCGGGTGTGGCCGGCCGGGGAGCCGCAGCGCCTGCGGGCGAACAAGGTCAACGGCTACCGCCGCCTTCCGGTCCGCTTCGAGTGGCGATGACCGTCCCGGACGAGAGAAAGAGACGCTGATGTTCAAATCCCTGATGGTTCCCGCCCGGGTCCGCTGGATCACCGCGGGCGTGGCCTGGGCGGCACCCGCGATCTTTGTCCTGCTCGGCGTCCTGATGGTCATGCCCCCGTCGCCCAAGGACGCGAGCGCGCCGGCGCAGGTGTTCTCGGCCGCGCGGGCCATGACCCACCTGGAGCGGATCGCCCGGCAGCCGCGCCCGACCGGCAGCCCGTTCGCCGCGGAGGTCCGCGCGTACCTCGTGGCCGAGCTGACCAGGCTGGGCTTTCGGACCGAGGTGCAGGACACCTTCGGCTACAGGGAGAAGGAGCCGACGCATTTCCACGGCGCCCAGGTGCGCAACGTCCTGGGCCGGCTGGAGGGCACCGGTGACGGGCAGGCGATCATGTTGGTCGCCCACTACGACAGCGTGGGCGCCGGTCCCGGAGCCAACGACGACGGCGTGGCCGTCGCCGCGCTGCTGGAGGCGGCCCGCGCGCTCACGACCGACGGGCCCCGGCGCAACGACGTCATCGTGCTCTTCAGCGACGCCGAGGAGTTCGATCTGATCGGCTCCCATGCCTTCATGGACAAGCACCCCTGGGCACGTGACGTCGGTCTGGCGCTCAACTTCGAGGCCCGCGGCAACAGCGGGCCCTCGGTCATGTTCCAGTCCAGCGGCGCGAACAGCGATCTGATCGCGGCTCTGGACGCCTCGGGCGCGCCGGTCGGCAACTCGCTCGGCCAGGCGATCTACGCGATCATGCCGCACTACACCGACTTCGACGTCGTCAGCGGCGCGGGCGTGCGCGGCATGAACTTCGCCTACGTCGGCGGCCTGATGTACTACCACACGACGATCGACTCGCTGGAGAACGTCAACCCGACCAGTCTCCAGCACCACGGCGAGTACGCCCTCGGGATCACCCGGTACTTCATCGACCGCGATCTCACCGGGGCGCAGGCGATCGACGTCGTCTACTTCAACCTGCCGGGCATCGGCCTGGTCGCCTACCCGCGCTCGCTGACGGCCCCGCTGGGCGGGTTCGCCCTGCTGCTGGCCGCCGCGGTCGTGGTGATGGGAGTGCGCCGCCGGCTGCTGTCGGTCAGGCGGCTGCTGCTGGCCACGCCGCTCGTACTGGCCGGAGTGGTGCTGGGCGGCGCCGCGCCGTGGGCGGCATGGGAGGCCGTCCGCGCGCTCTACCCGGGCTACGAGCGCATCCCGAACGGTGACGTCTACAACAGCGGCCTGTACCTCGCCGCCTTCGGTGCCGTCGCCGTCACCGTGGTGGCCTGGTGGTTGCGCCGGGCACAGCGCTGGGTGGGCCGGGAGAACCTGGCGGCAGGCGCCATGCTGTGGTGGAGCATCCTGCTGGTGGTCGTGCTGCTGGTGCTTCCTGAGGCCGGCTACCTGTTCACCTGGCCGCTGATCGCCGGTGCGGGCGCGGCGCTCCATCTGACCGTGCGGCGGGCGGCGACCTCGCCGCTGCGCCGGGTGGTCTGCTGTCTGCCCGCGGCCGCGGTCGGGATCCTGCTCTTCGCCCCGGTCGCGTACCTGTCGTTCCTGATCGCCGGCCCGAAGTACGCCGGGGCGGTCTTCGCGCTCGTGACGAGTCTCGTCGTGCTCGCCGTGCCGTACCTGAGGGAGGTCGTTCCCGTGGGCGCCCGCCGGATTCCCCGGATCTCCGCGGGCGCGGCGGCGGTGCTGCTGGCCGTCGCGGTGACCACGGGCGGCTTCACCGCGGACAAACCGGTGCCGAACAACTTCTTCTACCTGCTGGACGCCGACACGGGCCAGGCCCGCTGGGGCACGCTCGACGAGCCGCCGATGGCCTGGACCGAGAAGTTCGCCCACGCTCACGACGAGGACAGGCTCCTGCCCGAGTTCTTCCGCAAGTCCTATCCGTTCCGGCTCGGTCCCGCGCCGTCGGCGAACCTGCCGGGACCGGAGGTCGAGGTGCTCTCCAACATGGTGAACCAGGACGTCAGGACGGTACGCCTCAACGTCCGGTCAGTACGGAACGCCCCCATCCTCGAGATCGTCAGCCAGTCCCCGGCGGTCGTCTCCTCGGCCGTGGTCAACGGGACCCGGCTGGCCAACACCCACGACCGTGACCCCGACGGATACAGGTGGAGCCTGCACTTCATCGCGCCGCCGAAGGAGGGCCTCGAGCTGACGCTGGAGATCAGGTCGGCGGAGCCCTTCGACCTGCGGGTGTTCGACCGGAGCTTCAGCGTCATGGAGATCCCCGAGCTGAAGGGGCTGGTGCAGCGGCCGGAAGGGACGATGCCCGGCAACGACGACGGCGACTTCGTCGCCACCAGCCGGGGCGTCACGATCACCTAGCGGCGTAGGCCCTGCGTTCCGTCCCCCGAGGCGAGGTGGCGGAGCGCGGGGCCTCGGACTTCCCGGCCGGGCACCGGTTCGTCACGCGAGCAGCGCGTCGGGGCTGTCGTCGGCGAGCCAGCCGGCCCGCGCGGCCAGGACGCCGGCCTGGAAACGGCTCTTGGCGTTGAGACGCGCCATCAGGGAGGCGGCCAGGCGGCGCTCGGTACGTAAGGAGATTCCGAGCTTGCGGGCGCAGACTTCGTCGGTGTTGCCCTCGGCCATGAGCCTGAGCAGGGAGAGCTCCTGGCGGGTGAGATCGTCGGACTGGTGTTGGGGGGCGGCGCCGAGTGGGGTGGCCTCCTCCCAGAACTTCTCGAACAGCGCGCACAAGGCGGCGACCACGCTGCTCTGGCTCAGGACCATGGCCCCCATGGCGGTGTCGTCGACCTGCACGGGAAGCATGGCCAGCCGCCGATCGAAGATGCTCATCCGGAGCGGGACCACGGGAGTGGTGCGGATCGCCGCTCCTTCTTCTGTGAGCCAGTTGACGTAGGCGAAAGTGGCGGGGTCGTTCGCCAGACTCTCCAAGTAGATCGAGCGCATCCGCACCCCCCGGTCCAGGACCACCTGATCCTGGGGCCTGCTGGCCTCCATGTTCTCCTTGGTCTGGGGGCCGCCGTCGACGAACGCCATCACGTCCGAGACGCATTCACGTCCGATGACCTCGATGTGCGCCCTGATGTCGTCGAGACCTTGGAGGTATTTGATCTCACTCCGTCCGGACAGTCTGTTACGCCCGCTGTATTCGGCGATCAGGTTGTGCATCGTCGCGCGGCCGGCGGCGATCGCCTGCTGGCGCTCGAGGAGATCGGCCTCGCGGCCGGCGAGCAGCGAATTGAGGCTGATCTCGGGATCCACCAGGTGGAGCTGGCCCGGCCGCTCCCACGAGGGCTGCACCAGCCCCAGCCGGGTGAGCTCGCCGAGGGCGTCGTGCACGTGCCCCGGTGGCATCTCCAGGTGGTGGGCGAGCTTGTCCGTGTGCAGTTCCGGTTCGCGCAGGATGATGCGATACACGGACTCGGCGTCGACGCTGAGGCCCAGCGTGGCGAAAAATCCTCGTGTCATAGGTTCACTATGGCCAAGAACCCTTGGACGCGTGGGGACGACGCGGGCGGCGCACGGGAACGTGATCCGGTCGGTGCCGAGTCCGGCCGCGGTGGTGGCGGCGCAGATCAGCGCGCACAACGCTCGGCCCGTTCCTGTGCGGGGATCACCACTCGCATTCCCCGACGTGATCACGAAACCGAAGCAGCCAGCAAGATCGCTGTCCAGGCGGCATCGGGTTTGGAGGGATGTCCGCAATCGATTTCATGACCCGAGTACTCGGCCGGGCATCAAGGTGCCAGGGCAGCATACTGACAGCCGAAATCGGTGACACGCCTACGACGATTGTCCGAGACTGCTCTCACTCCAGAGTTTCATGACAGGCCATATGAGGGGGCGTTTTACATGAAGAAAGCAGTACTGCTGGCCGCGGTCGCCGTAGTCGTCGGCGTGGCATCCGGGGCCGTCCAGGCGGGTGCGGGCCAGCCGGGCGCGAACCAGCCTCGCGTGGTCGCCCAGCCGGACCTCGACTGCCTGCCGGGTGCCGACTGCGACCCGTCCAACATGGGCTGGCAGACCGAGCCCTGAACTTCGACGCTCTGACGCCACCGTGACCGGCCGACCCCTGAAGGGTGCGCGAACAGGGCGCCACACCCAGTCCTGGGAGTGACCGTCGTCGGGGCGGGGACGTATCACGCTCTGGGCGCCCTTGCCGCCGCCTCGCCGGGCCTCGAAGGTCTCGGCGAGGTAGGTGGTGCAGTGGGAACCGTTCACGGCTCGCGCTGCTGTCCTCGGCCCAGCGTCGCAACGATCTCAGGCCGGGGCGAGGTCCTGTTCACCACGCTCAGCGGCTGTCGAGCTGGAAGGAAAGTGAGGGGCCACGGAGATTCCGGACAGCCGTCTTATGGGCGTAGCCTATGCGGCTGTTTG